>JAZSID010000017.1:0-7433 GCA_045533625.1 Acutalibacteraceae bacterium
ACATAACAATTAAGGCTGTCTCTCGCGAGGCAGCCTTTTACTTTTATCAATAACTATCTGTACGGAATTTATATTTTTATTGCGCAAACTGCATTTCATAACAGAACAAAACGAGGTTGCGGTTGCAACCTCGTTAACATTTTTATTAAAATTATGCCTGAACCTTGTGGAAGATTTTCTTACCTTTTTTGATGATAACAGGCTCAGCCTTAAGCTGATCAGGTGTGAATGAAAGACCGATATCTGAAACTTTCTTGTCATCAGCAGAAACGCCTCCCTGCTGAACAAGACGTCTGCCTTCACCGCGAGACTTTGTGATTCCTGTCTTTACAAGGACTTCAAGAATGTCAATCTTGCCGTCTGTGAAATCTTCGTCAGCGAGCGTTGTTGTCGGCATATTTGCGCTGTCCATTCCGCCGCCGAAAAGTGCCTTTGATGCTTCTCTTGCTTTTTCTGCTTCTTCTTCACCGTGAACAAGCTTTGTAAGCTCATATGCGAGAATATCCTTTGCTTCGTTAAGCTGACTGCCTTCCCAATCGTTCATTGCATCAATTTCTTCAAGCGGAAGGAATGTGAGCATTCTGATGCACTTGAGAACGTCCTGATCGCCGACGTTTCTCCAGTACTGATAGAATTCGTACGGGCTTGTCTTTTCGGGGTCAAGCCAAACTGCACCTGATGCAGTCTTACCCATCTTCTTACCTTCAGAGTTCATAAGAAGAGTGATTGTCATTGCGTATGCATCCTTACCGAGCTTCTTACGGATAAGCTCAGTACCGCCGAGCATATTTGACCACTGGTCATCACCGCCGAACTGCATATTACAGCCATACTCTTTGAAAAGGTGATAGAAGTCATAGCTCTGCATAATCATATAGTTGAACTCAAGGAAGCTGAGACCCTTTTCCATTCTCTGCTTGTAGCACTCAGCACGGAGCATATTGTTAACTGAGAAGCAAGTACCGACTTCACGAAGCACCTCAACGTAGTTAAGGTCAAGAAGCCAGTCTGCATTGTTAACCATCATTGCTTTGCCTTCGCCGAATTCAATGAAGCGGCTCATCTGCTTTTTGAAGCAAGCGATGTTGTGGTCGATGTCTTCCTTTGTAAGCATCTTACGAAGGTCTGAACGTCCCGAAGGGTCACCGATCATACCTGTACCGCCGCCGAGAAGAGCGATCGGACGGTTGCCTGCCATCTGAAGTCTTTTCATAAGGCAAAGAGCCATAAAGTGGCCAACATGAAGGCTGTCTGCTGTGGGATCAAAGCCGATGTAGAAAACAGCTTTACCGTTGTTGATAAGTTCCTTGATTTCGTCTTCATCTGTAACCTGAGCGATAAGACCTCTGGCTACAAGTTCATCATAGATTTTCATAATAGATTTCCTTTCTGATTTACGTTTTGTGACAGAAAATAAAAATACCTCTGTCGCTAAAAGACAGAGGACGAATTAACGTGTTACCACCTCTATTTATCATACCCTCACGAGTATGACCTCGGCGAGTGCAAAAACACTCTTACGCTTTAACGTGCGCACACGGTGCAGCCTACTGAAATGTAAATTTTGTTCAGTGCACAACTCAAGGATGTATTTCACACGGAAGCTCACGTTTTCTTACACCGACCGAAAACTCTCTTTGCTTTACTGCCGTCCTACTTTTTCCTGTCACAGTCATTGAAGTGATTATATATTGAATTTCATTTTTTGTCAAGTAATGAGTTGACGAAGGGACGAAAATAAGTTAAAATATAGCGAATATTAAACGGACGGTGAAAGCACCATGAGAATGAGAAAAAAGAAAAACCTTGAAAGCAGATTAAACGAATGCAAAGACATCCTTTTTGAGATACGCTCAGAAGATAAAAATTTCAGCACTGCTATCAATACCAAGACATATTTTGACTATAAAGAACTCTTTGGAAATGACAATCCCGTGCATATGGAAATTGGTTGCGGTAAGGGTCAGTTTGTCTGCGAAATTGCAAAAAGAAACCCTGATATAAACTATATTGCTGTTGAAAAAAGTGCAAATGTTATCGTTCAGGCTTGTGAAAAAGCAATTGAAGCAGAGCTTAAGAATGTGTTTTTCATTAAGGGCGGTGCAGAGTATCTTCCTTGTTTCATCCCGGATAAAACAATCGAAAGACTGTATCTCAATTTTTCCTGTCCGTTCCCGAAGAAGAAATATGCAAACCACAGGCTTACAAACAAAACTTTCCTGAAACTCTACGAAATGATGCTTGTTCCGCAGGGTGAAATTCATCAGAAGACGGACAATATGCATTTCTTTGAGTATTCAATCGGTGAGTTTTCGGACTATGGTTTTACAATCAAAAACGTTTCTCTCGACCTTCATAATTCCGACTTTGAAGGTAATATCGTAACAGAATATGAAAAGCGCTTCTCAGACCTCGGTCAACCGATTTACAGGCTCGAAGCTTATCTTAAATAATTTAAAATCCTGCAAGGCTTAGTGCTTTGCAGGATTTTTCATGATTATAACGTACTTTCAAGAATTTCAAGTTTGCCTTCAACGGTATATTCACCGCTTGAAGCAGGTACGAAAATACTTTCACCCTTTACGAAAGAAAGAGTTGTGTCACCGCAGATAACTTTGCCTTCACCCTCAAGGCAGAGAAGAGAAACAAAGCTTTCGTCGTCAGCAACAGCTGAATATTTACCGTCAACGTCAAGCTTATACATTGTGAAAAGGTCGCAGGTTGTAAGCTCAGCTCTTGTTGCGTTTTCAAACTTTTCTGTTTTTCTCTCTGATGAATCAGCAATCACGGGCGGACAACGTTTTGTAACATCAGCGGCTTTATCAACGTGAAGCTCACGGGGCTTTCCGTCGTTGCCGAGTCTGCCGTAGTCGTAAATTCTGTATGTAGTGTTGGAATTCTGCTGAACTTCAGCAAGGAGAATACCTTTACAGATAGCGTGCATTGTACCTGATTCGATAAAGAAAAGATCACCCTTCTTTACCTTGATTTTGTTGCAGATATCCATCATTGCATCGCTTTTTGCAGCTTCCTTGAATTCCTCAACGCTTACTTCACGGTTAAATCCGAGAATAAGCTCTGCATCGGGGTCGCAATCAAGGATGTACCATGCCTCGGTTTTGCCGTATTCACCTTCAACACGCATTGCATATTCATCGTCGGGGTGAACCTGAATTGAAAGATTCTGCTTTGCATCGATAAACTTTATAAGAAGCGGAAAAAATTCAAATCTTTCACCCTTTTTACCGCAGATAGACTTATCTTCAAGGTAAATTTCCTGAAGTGTTTTTCCTTCATATTTACCGTTCTGAACGGTTGAAGGACCTGCAGGATGGCAGGAGAGTACCCATGCCTCAGCGGCAGGATTTTTGTCTGTCTTGATTCCGTATTCTTCAATAAGTCTTGTTCCGCCCCAGATGTTATCTGCAACGGACGGAGTGAGTTTTACCATTTCCATACAATAACCTTCTTCTTTTAAATTCCTATATATAATACTATATAAAACTGCCAATGTAAAGCAAAAAAATCTTGACAAACAGAACAAACGTTCTCTATAATGTATAGTGTGATGCTATGGAGGTGTTTAAGGAGAAAAATAAAATGATAAAATACGATTTAACGCTTGAAAAACAGCGACTTATCGGCGCGGACAAATTTTCGATTGCGGCAAATGCAAACGAAACGGTTTGTCTGTGTTTTCATTTTGACCGCAGCTGGCGTCGCTTTGACTCTAAAGCCGCCGTTTTCAGAAACAGTGTGTCAGAATATTATATTATCGAAATTGTAGCGGACAGGGCAAAGGTTCCGTGGGAAGTTCTGACCCGTGAGGGCGAATTCGAACTTTCCGTAATCGGTTTTGAGGATGAAAAGGTAATAACGTCGGATAAGGTTGAAATTATTGTTGCTGAAAGCCTGTTACCTGAAGACTGCAAGACCTTCAGTCCTTCTGAAGTGCTTTTTGACCGTTTTAAACGCGAATGTATTGCTCAGGCATATCTCGACTATGAGGATGAGATAAACGAGCTTAAAAAGGCTCATATTGCCGAAAAAATGCTTCTTGGTGAACAAATCAACGAAGCGAATGAACGCACAAAAGAGGCAATCGATGAAAAGAACGAAGAAATCAGAGAGCTTGAAATTTCTCATAATATTGAAATAACAGGTCTCAATACTAAGATAACACAGCTCAACAATGATATCGCTTTTTACAAAGAAAAGGCGGAAAAGTGGGATCAGATTGACTACGCGATCAGTCTTAAAACCTCATCAACCCAAACTTTGTGGTCAGGCGGTACAGAAGAATTCTCTTTGCCTATGCTGAATACGTCATCAATATCTGTGTTTGCATCAAGCAATTTCAGCTCGAAACTTAAAGAAATCGGTCTTGATTTGTCGTCAGTTAAGACATTTTCTGCTATGTTTGCTTCACATAATGCTATTGAAAAAATTGAACTCAGGAATACTCAGAACGTCGCGAGTTTTGCGAATACTTTTGAAGCGTGTAAAACAATTAAAACAGTTAGCATTGACAGTTTAGAAAAGTGCAATACTATGAACAGATTTGCAAATGCCGCTACGTTACTTCAAGAGGTTAACTTTGGAACTGTTTCTGCAGCAGGAAATTATGAAAGAGCATTTTCAGGCTGTGTTCTTTTAAAAGATATTAACGGTTGCTTTGATATGAGTTTCGCTACCAACGCATCATCAATGTTTTCGGACTGCTCAAGCCTTGAAACAGTTAGATTTGTGGAAAATACTATTGGTGTTAGTATGAACTTTTCAAGCTGTGTAAGACTTTCCAAAGAAAGTCTTTGCAGTATTTTCAAAGCTCTTTATCCAACTGAACTGTGCACTCTTTCTATTTCACGTTTCGCTTTTGAAAATAATTTTACCGAGGAAGAAAGAGAAGAATGGATTGAGTTTGTAACTAAAACAAAGGGTTGGGAACTCAGCATAGTTTAAAATAACAATCATATTTGTCCTGCTTCTCTCATAGATTTAAAAAGAAAATCAAAAAAGAGAGGTTTTAATATGAGCATTGAGCTGATTACAAGAAACATAGGGACGAGTGAAATTTATTACGATAACTACGTTGAGCAGAGTGTGGATTGCGATGTCACTCTGCCCGATTATTGCCCCGATATAATGAGGATTATAAAATGCACCGTGTCAACTTCAATAACAGGCTCCAAGCTGATTGGCGACAGGGCAACAGCTGACGGTAACGCCAAAATAAGAATTATATATGCTGATGAGAAAAACAAGGTGTTCTGTTACGACCAGGACTATCCTTTTTCAAAATATGCGGAGCTGAATTCTGCCTTGGATGATGCTTTTCTCAGTTGTAGTGCAAAAACGGAATATGTGAATTGTCGTGCTGTCAGCAAAAGAAGGATAGATGTACACGGTGCGATCAGCATCCGTTTCAGAGTATTGGGCAATAAAAGCAAATCGCTTATAAGCGAGGCCTGCGGCGATGGTATACAGCTTAAAAGAAAAGGCCTTGATATAGATGATGTTGTTGCCGTCGCAACGAAGGTTTTTGAAATTCCACAGGTTGAAAATGTCGGCGATAACAACGCAGGAATAGGCAAAATTCTGGATACCTTTGCTTCGCCGATACTCCACGAAAGCAAAATAATCAAGGGTAAAATCCTTCTCAAGGGTGAACTTGCCGTGAGGGTGCTTTACTGCTCCGATAACGGTAACAACGAAACTTGCACACTTTGTACCAATGTCCCCTTTAACGAAATTGTCGAAGCTCCGGCAGTAACGGACGAATGTAAGGTGGATGTAAAAATGCACGTTACGCGCCTTACGGCAGAACCGAAAACGGATAACGATGGTGAATACCGTTATATGAACATCAATGTCGAAATTCTTGCACAGGTTACAGCCTACATAAAACAAAACATAAAAATTGTAACGGATGCCTATTCGACGGAAAAAGAAATAAATACAACATACACTCCGATGGAATTTCAGCGGCTTGAAAGCACAATAAATGAAAGCCTTATCTGCAAGCAAAGCCTTGATGTATCTTCAATGAGGCCGCAGAAGCTGTATGCTTTTTCGGTCTCCTCACCCGAAAGCAGAAGCCGTACCGAGGGTGACAGAATAATAATCAGCGGCAAGGTTCCCGTTAATCTTATTGTTATCGATTCAGAGGGTGTTCCCGTGCTTTGTGAAAGGGAAGCAGAGTTTGATTTTTCAAGAGCAGTTGATGATGTGAATTCGGTCTTCTGTATCCCTCAGGTTTCTTTGGGCGGATGCTCGGCAAATCTTACAAGTGACGGCAAGGTCGATTTCAAAGCGGAGCTTTTTATAAACGCAACCGTTACAAAAAATGTTAAGGAGAAAGTCCTGATTTCACTCGAGGCTGAAGATAGCAAGGGTAAAAAAGACAAAAAGCCTTCCGTTGTAATTTATTTCTGCTCAGGCGGTGAAAGCGTTTGGGATATTGCAAGGAAATACAACACGACCGTCGAGGAAATTATGCAGGAAAACGAACTCGGCGCGGATTATCTCGAAAACAAGAAAATGTTGCTTATCCCTGTAAAATAAGTGTTGCAAAAATTCCTCTTTAATGGTAAAATAAACAAAGCGGATATTCCGTAATCACATTTTGAGGAGATTTAAAATTATGGCTACAAAAAATACTGAAAAGAAAGCCGGCGGATTGAAAGGTATCGACAACGCGGCTGAAGAAAAAGGCTCACTCATCGTAACTATCTGGCAGTTTGTTAAGTTTATTGTTGTAAGCTTGCTCGCTATGATCGTGCAGTTCGTTCTTCTTAACACACTTCAGCTCATTCCTGCAATCAAAGAACTTTATGCAGAACCTTTCTCTTGGTGGGTGTTTATTTATCCGGTAGCAGTAGGCGGTCTTGGTTACTTCATCGTAAGCAATGTTGCAAATATTATTGCACAGATCGTTGCATTCTTTGTTAATAAAGAAAAGACATTCAATTCAGGTGCAAATGTTGCTGTTGCTCTTCCGATTTATATTGTTTTCACAATCGCTCTTATCTTCTTCTCAGCATGGCTCAACCCGACACTCAAAGAAGTGTTTGTTGGCTGGGAGCTCAACGAAGCAGCAGCTAAGAACATCGCAACAATGATCTGCTCAGCAGTTCAGTTCTTCCTCTACTTCCCGGTAGACAAAATCCTCTTCCACAAAAAAAAGGAAGAAAAATAATTAACGCAAAAACCGTCCGATCGCTCGGACGGTTTTTATACTTTTATCGGTAAAAAGCGGTATGGTTTTTAGCCATACCGCTTAATTTGTTGTTAAAGGTTTAGATTGCTACACCCTTACCTGTTGTCTGGTCGATTGTCATTGAGCCTGCGGATACTGCAGAAAGTACCTGAACGTCCTTGTTGTTGATCTGTGTTCTTGTTCCTTCTACGTTCGCTGCAAGTTTTGCTGCTCC
>JAZSID010000056.1:0-62292 GCA_045533625.1 Acutalibacteraceae bacterium
GATAATAATTCAGTAAGAGTTAGCAGGTCTATGCGGGATACAGCTTACAGAGCTATTCAGGCGAGGGAGAAGCTCTCAAATGAGCTTGACCGCGAACCGTCGATTGAGGAAATTTCAGAGCTGCTTGAAATGAAAAAGGAGGATGTTGTTATATCTCTTGAGGCGATTGTAGATCCTGTTTCTTTATATGAGCCTGTATACAATGATGGCGGCGAAGCGATATTTGTTATGGATCAGATCGGCGACAGAAACACAGCAGACAGCTGGATGGATGAAATACTGCTTTGTGATGCTATTCGTTCACTTTCGGACAGGGAAAAAAGAATATTGAATTTAAGGTTTATGCTCGGCAAAACACAGACAGAGGTTGCGAAGGAAGTAGGCATCTCTCAGGCACAGGTCAGCAGACTTGAAAAAGGAGCGCTTAAAAAGATAAAGAGCAGTTAATTTCTTGACATTTGTTGTTCTTATGATATAATAAACGGGCAAAAGCGGATATGGTGGAATTGGCAGACACGCCAGATTTAGGATCTGGTGCGAAAGCGTGCAGGTTCAAGTCCTGTTATCCGCACCATTGTGAGTATTCATAACACATATGAATACTCACTTTTTTGTTGTAAATTTTAAAAATTTATGTTAACATAGTTCCATAAAAATGAACCATTAAAAAGCAATAAAGGAGTTTTTATGAAATATATTGAAATCAATCAAGAGCTCTGCATAGGTTGCGGAAAGTGTGTCAGAGACTGTGTGTCTGAAAAAATCAAACTCACTAACGGTAAGGCACAGTTTATGTATGAAAGGTGTATTCAGTGCGGACACTGCTATGCTATTTGTCCTGTGAAAGCCGTTACAATGACAAGCTACGAATCTGTAGAAGAAATTGTCCCTGTTAACATCGATGAATTTGATAGTGATAAATTTCTTCTTGCGCTGAAAAGCAGAAGAACAGTCCGTCAGTTTAAAAACGAAGATGTTTCGGATGAAATGATACATAAAATAATCGAAGCAGGCAGATACTGTCCTACCGGGACCAATGCCCAGGATTTTTCCTTCACAGTTATTAAGACAAAGTTGCCTGAGATAGAAAAAGAAGCTGTAAAAGTTTTCAGATTAGCACAAAAAACTGCATCACCTTTTTCAAAGTATCTGAGAAACGTAATAATTGATGATAATTTCTTTTCCAAGGGTGCCCCGGTAGTTATTGTTGTTAATGGTAAAGGTACAACCAGTGCCTGCCTTGCATCGTCATATATGGAGCTGATGGCAGAAAGCATGGGGCTCGGTGTTCTTTATAGCGGTTTTTTAGTTGGTGTGGCAAAACTTAACCCTAAGGTTTCCTTGATGCTTGAAACAAAAAAAGGGCACAATCCTGTAACGGCACTTGTTATAGGATGGCCTGATGTTGAATATAAACGTATTCCGCCAAGAAATGAAGCGGAAGTAAATTATATATAGAGTTAAAATATGTATAGAAGCAAAGCAAGTGGGTTCTCAAAGCACTGTGAACACTTGCACCGAGTAAGCACGATGTTTTAGGAATAAATCACCGTGCTTATTTTATTTAAATCCGCCCTTGTAAATCTCAACTAACTGTGATAAAATATAACGGTAAATTTGTGCAGGTATTCTCTGCATTTTAAGGAGTGTTGTTATGAGTAAACAATACGATGTTATTATTATCGGTGCCGGTAACGGTGGCCTTGCAGCTGCTGTTAACTGTGCTCGTGAGGGTCTTTCGACTCTTCTTCTTGAACGCCATAATATTCCAGGTGGCTCGGCTTCTTCGTTTGTAAGAGGCAGATTTGAATTTGAACCTTCATTGCATGAGCTTGCAGGTATCAGTGCTTCTGAAGTTGAAGTCGGCAATATTGAGCAGATGTTCAATAACTGGGGTGCTGACGTTGAATGGTACAGACACGATTCTACCTTCAGACTTGTTGTTCCTGCTAAGGAAGGCGATACGGATACCTTCATCAACGAAGACGGTGTTGAGGTTGTTCTCGATGCCCGTATGCCTGTCGGTTTTGAAAATTTTGCAAGAAAGCTTGATGAAATCGTTCCCGGTTCATATGAAAGCTGTATGGCTGCATTTGACCTTTCTGAGCGTATGTTCAAGGCATTTGAATGTCTTGATAATCCTTCAAAATTACCGGGCTCACTCAAGGATGTTCCCGATATTATGCGAATGACTTCTCATACAATGTCTGAGGCACTTGATGCTCTCGGAATGCCGAAGAAAGCTCAGGACATCTTTAACACTTACTGGTGCTATATGGGTGTTCCTGCTTCTACATTCGATTTCCTTTACTATATGTGCGTTCTTCACAGCTATGTTAAGAACGGAACAGGTATTCCACACCTCCGCAGCCATGAAATGAGCCTTGCAATTGATAAGGTTATCCGTGAACACGGCGGTGATATCTGGTACAATTCTGAAGTAACAAAGGTTATTATGCGTAAGGGCAAGCCTGCAGGTGTTGTTATCAACGGTGAAAAGGAAGTTTACGGTAAGTATATCATCTGTAATTCATATCCTTATGCTGTGTTCAATGATTTGTTCGACAAAGAAGACATACCCGAGATGCAGCTCAAGATGCTTAATGCAAGACAGACTGCGGTCACTCTTACAACAGTTTATCTTGGCATGAACAAGACAAAAGAAGAGCTCGGAATCAAGGATTATTCGATATTTATTGCTCCTGATTCAGATTCAGACAAGCAGTTTGAACTTGTTAAGGACTATTTCAGCGGTTACGGTATCATCAACTGTCTTAATGAGATTATTCCTGATTGTACTCCGGAAGGTCCATGTCAGCTTTTCCTTACATCAATGACTCACGGCGATGTTATGAAGGATATCAGACCTCAGGATTATAAAAAATTCAAGACTAAAGTCGCTGAGGATATGATTGAAACCTGCGAAAAGGCTCTTAATATTTCAATTAAACCTTATATCGAGGAAATTGAAATTGCATTACCGCCGACGTTCGCACGTTATCTCAATACTCCGTGGGGCACACCTTACGGTTATATGCTTGAAAAGTGGGATAGTATGCTTCCGCGTACAATTCAGTATATGAAAGATCAGCCGTTTGATAATTTCTTCTTCTGCGGTGCTTCTCAGGAACGTGGAGACGGCTACGGTTGTGCATACTACACAGGTGAAAAAGCTGCAGGCATTGTTATAAAGAAAGTTAAGGAGGGCAAATAATATGGCAAACATCAAATCATTGAAATCAAAGAAGTTTTTACCGATGCTCTCTGACCGTCAGGCAAGATTTAACGCTGCAGAAGCTAAATTACCTGATTTTTCAGACAATGCTATGGTTCTTGCTAAAGCTCTCCATCCGAAACGTCAGTATCTTAAAATCGCTGCTGTTACCAAAAGAGCTGAAGATTGCAAAACTTTTACTCTTGTTCCGAACACTGAAAAGGGAACAAAGGAACTTGCATATTTTTCTGCAGGTAAGTACCTCACAGTTTTTGAAACAATTGAAGGTATGAGTGTTACTCGTGCATATTCTCTTTCATCCTCTCCGAAGGATTCTCTTGAAGGAAAATATGAGCTTACAATCAAGCTTGTTGACGGCGGTCTTATGTCAAGATTTATTCTTGATAATTGGAAGGTCGGAACTGAAGTTGAAGTTTCGGCTCCTGAAGGACATTTTGATTATCAGCCGTTAAGAGATGCAAAAAAGGTTGTATGCCTTGCAGGCGGTAGCGGTATCACTCCGTTTGTTTCAATGGCAAATGCTATTGCTGACGGTGACGAAGATTTTGAAATGACTCTTCTTTACGGAAGCAGAAACAAAGACGTAATCATCTTTAAAGACGAACTTGATGCTATCACAGCAAAGTGTGATAAGGTAAAGGTTGTTCATGTTCTTAGTGATAAGGATGCAGATATTTCAGGTGACGGCTTTGAGGCAGGATTTATCACAGCAGAATTGATTAAAAAATATACTCCCGATAATGAAGCTTATTCTGTGTTTATCTGCGGACCTCAGCAGATGTATGATTTCCTTGATAAAGAGCTCGAAAAGCTCAATCTCGAAAAGAAATTCATCCGTCATGAAATGTTCGGCGAGTTCCATAATCCTGCAACTCAGTCTGATTATCCTGCAGGTGTACCTGAAACTGTCAATATTACGGTAACTATTCAGGATATGACAACTACAGTTACAGGTTCTTCAAACGATTCTGTTATGCAGATTCTTGAAAAGAATAAGATTTCTGTTCCTGCACGTTGCCGAAGCGGTGAGTGTGGATTCTGTCATTCGCATCTTCTTTCGGGTAAGGTTTATGTTCCTGAGCATCTTGAATATCGACGTCTTGCAGACCATAAGTTTGGTTGCATTCATCCGTGCTGTTCATTCCCGCTTACGGATCTTATAATCGAAGTTCCTGTTGCAAAATAATTCTTTTGACACCTTTGAAGTAACGTTCAAGGGTGTCTTTTTATTTGTTGACATAATAAAATTCTGTGTGTTATAATCCATATATCAAGTTTTTCGGAGGTTATTATGTCAGTTGAAGTAAAAAGAACGTTTAAGATAATCAGCCCGTATAATGATATTTCAGATTTGATTGAAAATCCTGATAATCACTATAAAACCAATCTTCACACTCATTCTACATACAGCGATGCAAACAACACAATGAGTGAAATGATTGACGGATTTTATGACAATGATTTTGATATCCTTGCTTTTGCCGAGCACGGTATTTTCGGTAAAGAGTGGGATCAGGATCCTTCTATAATTCCTTTGTACACGTTCCAGCTTCTCTGGCACGGAAAAAGGGTGCATCCTACGACTGAGCAGTATCACAATATCGTTAACGGTACTCATAAGACCTTCAATAATCTTCGTACGAAGAAACGAGGTCTGCAGTGCGTTCCCGGTGCTATCGAAGCCAATATGTTTACACTTGTAAAGAATCACGTCAACGGTTATTTTACTGACAATTCCTGTGAGGGTATCTGTGGCAAAGAAAACGATTATGAGAATCCTATCAGAAAGATTGAAAACAGCGGCGGTGTTTCTCATATTAATCATCCTACTGATTGGCTTAAAGCGTATAAAGACCCTGACTGTGCATATGTTCCCGAAAATGTAAACTTCTTTGCGGATTTATTAAGAAGATATCATTCTTGCCTTGGCACTGAAGTTCTCAATATGTACGATGGGCCGAACAGAAGCGACCGTATTCTTTGGGATGAGCTTCTTAAAATCCTTATTCCTGAGGGTGAGAGATGTGTCTGGGGATTCAGCAACAGCGATGCACACAGAGTTACTGAGATTGACACGGCATTTATGGACTTTATTCTCCCTGAATATTCTCTTAAGAATCTTCGTACTGCTATGGAAAAAGGAGCATTTTTTTCTATTGCGCGATATGCAAAGAATGAATTGGGCGAAGATTTCGTAGGCCATGGTCCTTGCCCGAGAGTTATGTCAATTGTTGTTGACGAAAATAAACAAACTATCACAATTAAAGGTATCAATGCTTCTGCTGTCGAATGGGTAGCTGACGGTAAGGTTATCAAATCTGACACAATTGAAACTGACGGTGAAATCACATCAGTTATCAATCTTTGTGAGCTTGAAAGTAAGATCAATTATTACGTCAGAGCTCAGCTTAAGGGAAAAGGCGGTATTTGTCTTACCCAGCCGTTTATCTGTGATGACGGTGATTTGCAGCGTTTCAGAAAGCCGATTCCTGAAAAGAAAAGACTTACAAAGAGCGAGCAGCGTAAAAAAGATTTCTTCGATACAAGACTTGGTGTTATAATTGACCGATTGATTATCAACAAATAATTTTAGCCGGCATCGTAAGATGTCGGCTTTTTATCAATGATTGTCAGTTTTTTACTTTTTACACTTGAAACTTTATGTTCAGTGTACTAAAATATAGAAGAGGTGAGGTAATGCTTCTTAATGGTATTAAAAGAACGGACAGTATGAAATCGCTACGTGATTTATATAAAATCGGTAAAGGACCTTCAAGTTCTCACACAATGGGACCTGAGACTGCATGCAAGATTTTTATGCAGAAGAATCCTGATGCTGATAATTTCAAGGTTATTCTTTACGGTTCACTTTCAAAAACAGGTGTCGGTCACGGTACGGACAGAATAATCATTGAAACTTTTGAACCGAAAAAATGCGAGGTTGAGTTTGATTACACTCTGACCGATTTAACCCATCCGAACACGATGGATTTATTCGCATACCGTAACGGTGAGCAGATTGATAAAAAAAGAGTTCTCAGCGTCGGCGGCGGAGATATCGAAATGGAAGGATATGTTGCTGAAAAGCTCGAATATATTTATCCTGACTCTTCATATAAAGCTATTTCCGAATACTGCAGAGATAATCATTTAAGACTGTGGCAATATGTTGAAAAGGTTGAAGGGCCTTCGATCTGGATTTATCTTGATGAAGTCTGGTCACAGATGAAAAAGAGTATCCGTGAGGGTTTGTATGCTGACGGTATCCTTCCCGGCGGACTCAATGTTCATAAAAGAGCAAAGCATCTTTATCATCAGCAGCACATTGATGAAAGCGCAGAAACGAGAGAAAACCGTGAAGTATGTGCTTATGCTTTTGCTGTAAGTGAACAGAATGCTGACGGTAAAACGATTGTAACTGCTCCGACGTGCGGTTCCGCAGGAGTTATGCCTGCTGTTTTATACTATCAACAGCTTAAAAGAGGATATTCAGATACTGAAATTCTCAGGGCACTTGCTACGGGCGGTATTATCGGAAACCTGATAAAAACCAACGCATCAATTTCAGGCAGCGAATGTGGCTGTCAGGCTGAAATCGGCAGTGCCTGTGCTATGGCTGCTGCTGCTTTAGGTGAGCTTTTCAGGCTCGATCTCGATAAGATTGAATATGCCGCCGAAATTGCAATTGAGCATCATCTGGGTCTGACTTGTGATCCGATTTGCGGTCTTGTACAGATTCCGTGCATTGAAAGAAACGCTGTTGCTTCAATGAGAGCAATTAATTCTGTCAGCCTTGCAAGTTTCCTTAGTGACACAAGGAAAATTTCGCTTGATGAAGCAATTGCTGTTATGAGGCAGACAGGTCTTGATATATCCAAAAGATACAAAGAAACTTCAGACGGCGGTTTAGCAACCCTTGAAGTAAACTGATATATTCGAAAGGAGATATTTTATGTCAAATATATGGCACGATATTTCACTCAAAAGAATCAGTCCCGAAGATTTTGTTATGGTTGTTGAAATTCCGAAGGGTAGTAAGAAAAAATATGAGCTTGATAAAGAAACAGGATTCATTATGCTTGACAGAATCCTGCATACATCTACTCACTATCCTGCAAACTATGGTTTTATCCCGAGAACTTACGGTGACGACGAAGACCCGTTGGATGTTCTTCTTATCTGTTCTCAGTCGCTTGAACCGCTTACTCTTGTAAGAGCATATCCGATCGGTGTTATTTCCATGATGGATAACGGCAGAGACGATGAAAAAATTATTGCTGTTGCGTTCAATGATCCTAACTATAATAACTACACCAATATTGATCAGCTTCCTGCACATATCTTTGATGAGATGCGTCATTTCTTTACGGTTTATAAAAACCTTGAAAATAAGGAAACAGCTGTTGACGAAGTAAGTGGCAGAGAGGCTGCAATAAAGGTTATTGATGATGCAATTAACCGTTATATTGATAATTTTTGCAAATAAAAAAGGAGGCTTTCGCCTCCTTTAATTATTTGTTATCGTATATGTGTTTAAGACCGTCTAAAATAAGATTTTGGTCATAGATAATATCTCGGGTGCAATTGCGGACAACTTCCCTTGAAAGACCTCCTGTTGCAACCGTTGAAACAACCTTTTTACCGAAATCTTTTTCCATTCTTTCGGTAAGACCGTCAAGCATAGCTACTGTTCCGTAAACTATGCCGGATTTCATACAGTCAATTGTATTTGTACCTATTGAAGATTGAGGAGTCTCGAGATTAATTGTCGGCAGCATCGAGGTCCTGGAAGCAAGTGCATGTAATGAAATTCCGACACCGGGTGAAATAGTACAGCCGACAAACATTCCTGTTTCATCAATAAGGATAATCTTTGTTGCGGTACCAAGATCGAGAACGAAGCAGGGAAGAGGATATTTCTTGATTGCAGCAACTGCTACTGCAGCAATATCAGCACCGATCTGTCCGTTAATATCGTTGATTACTTTAAGTCCTGAACCGATATCTGAAGAGAGAATCTGCGGTTCTTTACCCGTAACACATACAACGGCTGCTTTGAGTGCATCAGTAACCTCGGGAACAACACTGCTTATGATAGCTCCGTCGAATTCTGAAATTTCGGCTTCATAAAGTTTGAACACATTAAGAAGTTCAACGGCATATTGATCGCCGGTTCTTTTTCTGTCTGTAGCAAGACGTGAAGTGAACTGTAATTCATCACCCTTGAAAACGCCTAAAGTAATATTTGTGTTACCGATATCTATTGTTAAAAGCATAAGAACACCTCGCTTTGGTTTATGAAAAAATTATATCACTTTTTCTTATAATGTCAATTTAAATACCTTTTTAACTTGACAATGCAGTCAGATTGTGATATCATAACTGACGTTGCGATATGCTACTATGGCTCAGGTGGTAGAGCACATCCTTGGTAAGGATGAGGTCAGCGGTTCGAGTCCGCTTAGTAGCTCCAGAATCCCGAATGCATATGTGTTCGGGATTTTTTCTTTTTAGTATTTGAATTTTCTGTAATGTGTGGTATAATTAACTGAAAATTCAAAGAGGGGAGTTTATTATGGAAAACAAACTTTCAAAGCGCCTTTGGTTTAACATTCTTTTGTTTAATCTTATGGGTGCAATTGCATGGAATGTTGAAAACATGTATTTTAACACATTCCTTTACAACTCAGTCTACGCAGGTGCATCAGCCCAAGCTATCGCAGGTACAATGGCACCTACAACAGCAATCAGCCGAATGGTTGCGATTTCAGCCATCACTGCAGTACTTACCACATTTATTATGGGTACGCTCAGCGATAAGATAAAAAAACGTAAGGTTTTCATTTCCGTCGGTTACATCGCGTGGGGTATTATTACAGGCTTGTTCGGCTTTATTACACGTGATAACATTGCTACACTCTTCGGTTTATCTGAAGCTGCAACAGTTCTTACGGTAACGGTTTGGGCAGTAATCATTATGGATGCTGTTATGACGTTTATGGGTTCTACAAGTAATGACTCCGTATTCAATGCATGGGTTACTGAAGTAACTACTCCGTCAACAAGACCTAAAGTTGAAACAGCATTTACGTTTATAGGTTTTATTTCAATGGTTATTGTCATGGGTATTGGCAGCTTTGCACAGTCCGGTGCAATCAGTTATCAGATTTTCTTCCTTGCTCTTGGTGTGGTTGTTACTGTTTGCGGTATTGCAGGTCTTTTCTTGCTTGAAGATCCTGAACCTAAAGTGCAGGCGGATAATTTGGCAAAGTCAAGCTATTGGAGTGATCTTTTCTACGGTTTCAGACCTTCTGTTATATCAGGTAATTCAAGATTGTATCTGACGCTTGCTTCTGTTGGTCTTTACAATATTGCTATCCAGGTCTTCTTCCCGTATCTTTTTGTTTATCTTCAATACGTTGTTCTTCCTGCTAACGAAGGAATCAATTTCCTTACAGCCGGTGTAATTATTCCTGCAGTACTTGTAATTATTTTCCTTGTAGCCGGTATAGTCATCCTTATGAAGGCTTCAGTTAAAAATAAGGCATACGGCTTAATTCCTGCGGTTATTCTATTGGTAATTGGCCTCTTCATTCTTTCTCGCACAACCAACCTTGTTGGTGTTCTTATCGGCGTAGGCCCGACACTTATTGGTTATGTTGTTCTTATGATTTTGTTCAATTCTGCGGTCAGAGATTTTATCCCCGTAGGTAAGGAAGGTCTTTTCCAGGGTATCAGAATGATTTTTGTTGTTCTTATTCCGATGGTTGTCGGCCCTGTTATGGGTGACATCGCTTGCCGTAACTCTGCTGTTACATATATGAACGAGTACGGAGTTGAGACGATTGTTCCGTCATCAAGCATGTTCCTTTACAGCTGTATTTTTGCGTTACTTGTTTTTGTTCCCCTTGGTGTTCTTATCAAGAAAGGTTTTGAAATTAAAGAAACAAGAAAAGGCAGAAGATAAAATCAAGCCTCTTGCATCAGTAGCAAGAGGCTTTTTATGTTCAGAAAGGAGAGTTTTTATGAGAACGCTTGAACATAAAACTGACCTGTGTGTTATAGGAGGAGGTATGGCCGGACTTTGCTGTGCAATAGCCGCAGCTCGTCACGGTATTAATGTTGTATTGATTCATGACCGATCAGTTTTAGGCGGCAATGCTTCAAGCGAGATCCGTATGTGGATTGGCGGATGTCACGGAAATGATAACCGCGAGAGTGGTATAATTGAAGAAATTATGCTTGAAAATTTCTATCAGAATCCGTCGTTGAGATATCCTCTATGGGATAGCATTCTGTATCAGAAGGCTATGGCTGAAGAAAATCTCACCCTTCTGCTCAATTCAAGCTGTTTTGATTGTGTAATGCACGGCAATAAAATTAAAAGCGTCAAGGCATGGCAATCAAATGCTGAAACTTTTCATGTCGTAAAAGCAGCATACTTTGCCGATTGTTCAGGCGATTCCGTTCTTTCAACTCTGACAGGTGCAGAATTTATGTATGGTAGAGAATCGAAAAGTGATTTTAACGAAACAATTCCGCCTGATACACCTGACAAGAAGACAATGGGTATGAGCTGTCTTTTTCAAATAAGGGAAACTGACCACCCTGTACCGTTTAAACCGCCTGAATGGGCTTACAAATACACGTCAGACGCTGATTTACCTTTTAAAGACCATGACAAGGACAATAACTTCTGGTGGATTGAAATTGGCGGCGAATGGGATTGTATTCATGAAGCTGACAGATGCCGTGATGAATTGCTTAAGATTTGCTACGGTGTATGGGACCATATGAAGAATTACGGTGACCATGGCGTTGAAAATTGGGAGCTTGAGTGGGTTGGATTTCTGCCCGGCAAAAGAGAAAGCAGACGTTATATAGGTAAATATATAGTAACCCAGAACGATGTTGAATCAGAGGGCAGATTTGACGATATCGTTGCCTATGCAGGCTGGAGTATGGATGACCATTTCCCTGAAGGTTTCTATTACAATAAAGGATATCCCACAATTTTTCATCCGGCTCCGACACCATGGGGGTTACCGTTTAGATGTATGATTTCAAAAAACATTGAAAATCTTTGCTTTGCAGGCCGAAACATCAGCGTTACACACGCGGCACTCAGTTCATCCCGGGTAATGGCAACTTGCTCAATTTTAGGTCAGGCGTTAGGCACTGCCGTGGCACAGACAATCAATGATGATGTATCGCTCGAAAATATTGATATAAGTAAGTTGCAGCAAACTTTAATGGAAGATGACTGCTATATTCCTTGGCACGAAAGAAAGTTATCTGTGCTTACCCGAAAAGCAGAATGTTCTGCTGAGGTTATCCGAAACGGAGCTGACAGGGGCGAGGCTAATGCTTGGATTGGTAAGACAAACGATGTTATTGAATATCGTTTTGATACAGATACACAGATTAGTAAATTAAGGCTTGTTTTTGACAGCGACCTTAACCGTAAATACCACAATATGCCGTGTAATTATCCTTTGGTTCAGACGAAATTCAAATTACCTGAAACTCTGATTAAAGAATACAAGATTCAGGGTGTTTCCGATAATGGTGATATAAATGAAATTCATATTAACGATAATCACCAAAGATTTGTTAAGCACACGGTTGATTGGTGTGTTAAAACGGTTCGTTTTGTTCCGCTGACAACATACGGTTCAAAAGAATTCAGATTGTTTGATTTTGAAGTAGATTCTTAATGTTGATTTTGATAACATTGTCGATGAAATAAGACTCATAACAACATAGAAAGAAAGACAAGACAACCCATAGTAGAGTGGTCTTGTCTTTTGAATTCAGTTTGGTGGAGATGGCGGTAATCGAAGCTTCGCTTCGTAAGTTGCTTCGCAACCTTCGCATTTTATGTCCCTTTTGCTTACGCAAAAGATGGACTATTGCGGTTTCGATTACTTTATAAAAAATAATCCGAAACCGTCGCCGATTGGCAATAGTTTCGGATTATTTGCTTTTGGTGGAGATGGCGGTAATCGAAACCGCGTCCGAAAAACCATTCCCGCAACTTTCTACGAGTGTAGTTTATCTTTTAAGATTCCCCTCAGAGAACGCCGATAAACAGGCTTTCTCCTACGGTAGCCTTTAGTCCGTGATGCGCTTCAAGGCTACGGGCACATTCACGTTCACCACTGTTCGACACCCTTATTCAGTCCGTGGTACTACTGAACAGGATGGGCCGCATTAAGCAGCCATTAATTTTGTATTGTTGTCGTTTATTTTTAATAAACTACGGATTTTATAGTGGTCCCGCACCACTACTCGCTTATCACAGTTCAGAATCCCCGTCGAAATCCTTTCATCCCCATATATCTGAGAGCAGTCGGCAGGGTAGGACTGCTCTTATTAGTTTATTTAATCTCAATAACTACAGTCTGACCGTTTTCGTCAACAAGATTTAAGACTTCTCCTGTTACGCCTTCGTCAACCAACTGTAGTATCTGTTCAAGCTGATTGTTATTCAATGCCGGAGAACCAATTATTCCTGAAATGCCATTTCCTAATTTTGCGATTCTTTTTACGAATGTCAACGGAACCGAAATATTAATTGGTTTTCTGTCCACTTGTCTGACTCTTATGTGCAGTTTTAAATTTGAAAGATCGATGTCAGGATTGCCCAAATTCACCTTAGTGCCTGTTAGCAATTCATCAACGGTTGTATCCAACAAGTCAGCTATCTTCGGAAGCAGCATAATATCAGGACAAGATAAATCATTTTCCCACTTAGAAACCGCCTGAGGAGTTACATCTAACAAACGTGAAAATTCATCCTGAGTGTAACCCTTCTTTTTTCTTAAAAATGAAATTCTGCTGCCTAATGTTTCGTTTGAATCAGTTTTGTTTTGATTTTCGGTAAAATCAGAATCTTCTTTTTCTTTTTTGCTGAATAAAGTCATATTAAAATTCTCCTTTCGGTTTGTTACCAATATTTTAGTGGAGAACATAAAAGATGTGAAGATATTAAAAGTTGAAAATGCTAAACTAACAGTTGTTTTAATGAAAAACCCATTTAACTGTCGGTTGAGTTATTGAAAACGTTCTTTCATCGCTCTTTCGATGTTTCTTGCAGCATCTTTCTTGGCGGCGACGTCACGTTTATCATAAAGTTTTTTACCCTTGCAAAGACCGACTTTTACTTTTGCTCTGCCTTTCTTGAAATAGACTGAAAGGGGAATGAGCGAAAGACCGTCCTGCTTGACCGTGCCGAAAAGTCTGTTGATCTCCTTTTTGTGCATCAGGAGCTTTCTGACTCTTAAGGGGTCACGGTTGAAAATGTTTCCGTGGTCGTAGGGGCTTATGTGCATACCGTTGACAAAGATTTCACCTTCGATGATATTGCACCATGAGTCTTTTAAATTGAGTTTTCCCTGTCTTATTGACTTGATTTCTGTTCCGAAAAGCTCAATTCCTGCCTCGTATTCTTCAAGAACAAAATAGTCATGATAGGCTTTTTTGTTTTGTGCTACTGTTTTGTTGCTGTCTTGCTTATCCATCCTACCATAACTCCTTTCGTTCATCAAGTTAAATTATTTGTAAAATCTGCCGTTATTTGACTTTGAATAACGTGATTTTTTCTGATCTTTTTCGCTCTTTTTGGCAATAGCATTATACTTCTTTTTAAAGTCTTTTGCGCCCTTGCCGGTACCTGACGTTTTCGGCTTCGCTTTTGAGTTCTTTTCTGCCTGAAGTTCAGGGTTTTCTTTGTAGAATATCATACTTCCGCCGATAACCTGAACAACCTGAGAACCTGTAGCTTTTGCAAGCTTTTCAGCGATTTCTCTCGGAGTTTCGGGTGCAGATTCAAGAAGCACCTTAAGTTTTATAAGCTCGTGCACTCTGAGAGCGTCATTTGTCTGCGCAATCAATGCATCAGATATTCCGCCTTTACCAACCTGAAAAAGCGCTTCAAGGCGATTTGCCTGACCTCTGAGCTCAGCTCGTCTTTTACTTGTCATTTTTTCTTCCATATTTTTCTCCGTTATATATAATTCTTCAATTCCTCGGCAAGGTGACGAAGCGCTTTACCGCGATGGCTTACCTTGTCTTTTTCTTCTGCAGAAATCTCACCAAACGGCTGACCGTTACAGTTGAAAAGGACGTCATAGCCAAAACCGCCGTTGCCGTGTCTTTCGTGGAAAATTGTACCTTCACAAGTATCTGTAACCGTAAAATGTCTTCCGTCAGGAAAAACGCAACATACAGCACACACAAATCTTGCTGTTCGCTCCTCATCCGGTACGTTTTCAAGCTCCTTGAGGAGTTTGTCGTTGTTAGCTTCGTCATTACCGTGGACACCGCAATAACGTGCCGAGAATATGCCCGGAGCGCCTCCGAGAGCGTCAACGACAAGTCCCGAGTCATCTGCAATACAGGGAAGTCCGCTGTCCTCACAGCCGGCCTGAGCCTTTATAAAAGCATTCTCTTCAAAAGTTGTTCCGTTTTCTTCAATATCCCTGAGCGTACAACCAACATCTGTATCAGTAACAATTTCAATGCCGAGAGGGGAGAGTATTCTTTCTAATTCAGCCCTCTTTTTCATATTATGGGTTGCAATAATTATTTTCATTCAGCAACTTCCTCGGTTTCCTCTTTTGGAATAAACATATTATCGTCATCATGCTTTACTTCGTTTTCAAAAAGACCTTCAGCGAAAGCAGTAGGATTAAACGGCTGTAAGTCATCAATCTGCTCGCCGACACCTACAAACTTAACGGGCACCTTAAGGTCGTTCTTGATTGCAAGAACAACGCCGCCCTTAGCTGTTCCGTCAAGCTTTGTCAGAACGATACCTGTGATTTCACATACATTCTTGAAATCACGAGCCTGATTAACAGCGTTCTGTCCTGTTGTTGCATCAAGAACAAGAAGGCTCTCTCGGTCGTTGTAGGGGAGTTCCTTGTCAATGATTCTGTAGATCTTTGCAAGCTCATCCATCAGCTTCTTTTTGTTATGAAGACGACCTGCTGTATCACAGATGATGATATCTGCATCACGCGCTTTACCTGCCTGAATAGTGTCATAAACAACTGCGGCAGGATCAGCACCTTCCTGGTGCTTAACGATTTCAACACCTGCGCGGTTTGCCCATACTTCGAGCTGATCGATGGCTGCAGCTCTGAAAGTATCGGCAGCGCCGAGAATAACTTTTTTACCTTCAGCTTTATACATAGCCGCCATTTTACCGATTGTGGTTGTCTTACCTACACCGTTAACACCGATAACAAGGATTACAGACGGCATTGTAACAAGACCCATATCTTCGCCGCCTTCAAGCATCTCAGCAACTATTTCCTTGATTGCGCCTTTAACCTGTGAAGATTTCTTAAGATGTTTCTTAGAAACATAGTCACGAAGTTTTTCACAGATTTCAGCTGATGTATTCATACCGACATCGCCCATGATGAGAATTTCTTCAAGATCATCATAGAGCTGATCGGTAATATCTTCATTTTCACTTAAAACGGCATCGATAGCACCTGACATGCTGTCACGTGTTTTCTTTAAACCGAAATTGAATTTTTTGAATATATTGAATGCCATTGGGATTTACCTCCGGGAAAATCAGATTCCGTCACGTACGTTTTTGCTGATGTTGTCAACCATCTGTCTGACCTTACTGTCGTCGTTATATCTCTTCTGGAATTTTTCAAGGCTGTAAACAACAGTTGAATGGTCACGGTTGAATTCGCGTCCTATAGCCTTTGTTGAAAGGCCCGTAAGTTCTCTTACGATGAACATAGCCATCTGACGCATTTCTGTGATAAGTGCATTCTGCTTTTTTGAATAAATCTCTTCAGGTTCAGCTCCGTATGTACGTGCAACTTCAGAAACAATCTTTTCGACAGTTACCTTTACAGGAACTTTATCAACAAAAATATCGGCAATAGCTTTCTGAGCTGTAGCAAGGTTGATCGGCAAGCCCTGCATTGTAACGAAAGCCTGCATCTTTTTAACAGCACCTTCAAGCTGACGGATATTATTCTTAAGCTTCTCTGCGATAAACTGAACACATTCATCGGGAAGATCAAAGTTAAGAATATCAGCTTTTCTCTTGATGATAGCCATTCTTGTTTCGATATCGGGCGGCTGAATATCTGCCATTAAGCCCCATTCAAAACGGTTCTTAAGTCTGTCTTCGAGAAGAGCAATTTCTTTCGGCGGACGGTCAGATGTAAGAACGATCTGATTACCTGCCTGATAAAGAGCATTGAATGTGTGGAAGAATTCTTCCTGAGTTGATTCTTTACCTGCAATGAACTGAACGTCGTCCACAAGAAGGATATCAGCATTTCTGTATTTTTTATGAAACTCAATTGTACTTTTTGAAGAAATGTATCTGATAAGTTCGTTTGTGAAATCTTCACCGCGGGTGTAGATTATCTTTGCATCGGGATTCTGTTGCTCAATTGAGTGACATATAGCGTTGAGCAGGTGAGTCTTTCCAAGACCTGAGTTACCGTAAATGAACAAGGGGTTGTATTTGTTTCCCGGATCATTGGCAACTGCACTTGCTGCTGCATAGGCAAATTTATTCGATGCACCGACAACGAATGAATCAAAAGTATCCTCAGCCTTAAGGTTTTCAGGCTCCTTCTTAGACACATATTCTGTTGCTGCATCAACATCAACGAGTTCGATGTCAATGTCAAATCCTAAAACGTTTGTAAAGGAATCTGTGAGCTTACCCATAAATTTTGTTTCGATAATTTTACGCTTGAAATCAGAAAGGGCAATAACAACCTTCTTCTCAGTAAAGCTAACGAGCTCCATATCTTTAAACCAAACGTTGTATATGGATTCAGATACTTGTTTTTTACATTCATCTTTAATTAATTCCCAAAGTTCTGCGAATGAATCCATCTTTTTTCAACTCCTGCTAATATATTGCGTTACCGAATAAGTATATCACAACGGTGCTTCAAATTCAATGTTGAAAATATACAATTATAGATTGAATTTACTATATTTATTATATGAAGAAAAGATGCCCTGAAAATCAGAGCATCTATAATCTTATTCAAACATTGCCATCCAGAACTGTGAATAGGCTTTTGTTCCGAAGATTCCGCAAAGTGACTGGTCAGTAATCTTGATTATTGTTTCAATCGCTTTGACTGTCGGATCAAGCTCGTTCATCTGCTTCTGAGTGAGGATATAAATATCTTCATCAGAAAGGCCGGAGTATCTGTTACACATAATATTCACACGAAGTGTGGTTTCCTTACAGAATGCATCATCAGCGATTGTGGCACGCATTACACGTTCGCATTCGTAAAGAAGAGCTTCACACTCGGCTGCATCTTCAGCGGGCATTTTGATATCGCCGTCAAGATACTTCTGATAGATTTTCTTAAGGTCGTTATATCTCCAACGTCTGATGAACCAGTTGTCGGAATTTCCGTTGAACTGCGGGAATTTTTCAGGATTTGTGTGAACATCCTCAACCTCATCTGAATAGAGGAGCGCAAGCGCAAGGTTGATTACCGGTGCGTTGTTTGCTGTATCTTCATGGTTCATATTGTAGAAATACCATGTATTGTCGGGAAGAACGCCTGTTGAAGCGTCGATTTCTCTGTCAGGTGAGATATATGAATATTCACTGTCGATGGCTTGCTTATAATCAGCGGGTAACTGTTCACCGGGGAGGGCAGCAGTTGCTCCGAGAGTAGTTGACTCAACGTGAATAATACCGTCACCGTTTACGTCAAAAGAATCGCCCATAAGCTGGAAGAAGTTGTATCTTGCTTCACCTGTATGGAGGCTGTAACCTGAGATGATATTGATTTCAACACCATTATCAACCATTGTTCTGATGTTATCTTCAAGGTTCATCTGAGCCTGATGGAAAGCATCTGTCATAGCTCTTACAGGAGCGTGTTCAGCATCGCCAAGATACTTTTCAGCGAGTTCAGGATAATCCTCGCGTGTTACCATTGCCCACATCTGCGGAGTGTTGATAAGAAGATTTTCAAGAAGTACGTTGTACATACTTGTAATTATTGAAGCGTTGACATCAGCCGGAAGAGCACGGATAAGGAGATTTACAAGGCTACCTACCATACTGCCGTATTCCGTAAATTCACTGATAATGATCGGGAAAAGATCACTGTACCAATATTCACCGTCAAGGTTAAAATCACGCTGATACATATCGCTTACAACCTGAGTACCGTTGAGCACGGGAACAATATTTACAACTGCATTAACCTTATCTGTGTCTGTATACTTTTCAGCATAAGCTGTGAATATAGTACCGCCAAGACTGATCGGAAGAAGATTTACTTTCTTTGCACCTGTCTTCTCGAGAACCATATCGATATACTTATCAAGGTTATCTGCAGATGTCATTGCATCGCCGAAAAGGCTGAAAGTAAAGAAGAAGAGGTTTTCTTCACCGATAACTTCAGCAACAGAGCGAAGAGGAAGAATCTTATAAAGATATTCCGTCTGATACTCCATATAAGACTGATTACTGTTATCTTTCGTTGCAAAGTCTGCGAATGAACCGTTGAACTCAAGTAAACCGATTTCATTGTTCGCAAATGTTCCGTCAGGAAGAGTTTTCTGAACAGAGAAAGCTGCATCAGCAAGTTTTGCAATTCCTTCAACAACACCGGCGTCGCTCTGTGTCATAACAGAAAGAACGAGAGGAACGATAAACTTTGTAACCGCCGCAAGAACTGTTGCGGGAATATCAAGGATAATCGTTGAACCTGTCATCTCGTTACCGAAAGCGTCCAGCTTGATCGGCGGTTTTGAGGGATCTTCTGCGTTTTCAAAATCGTAATTTTCATCAACAACATATGTAATTGAATGAGAAATTCCGGGCACAACAACAAGAGGGTAATAATTACCGTTTTCGTCTTTTTCATCATAAACAACACTCATATCTTCAAGTGTGTATTTATAATTTTCAGCGGCATTTGTGCCTGGTGTCGGCTGCGGTGCAGTCTGAAGTGTTGGCAGAATGGCCATAATTACCGAAAGGATTACTGAAATAGATTTGATAACAAAGTTCATAGTATTCCTCCTTATTTATAATAAATTCATAATATCATATAAGAACAAATTTTTCAAGTATTGGATATTTAAGTATTGAAAAAGTGTCGAAATAATGCTATAATTAGCAAAATTTATTGGAGGTTTATCATATGACTGAATTAACAGCAGCAGCTCAGTGGTTGAATGATACTTTTTACAGTTTTGACTATGCAATTCTTGAATTCTTCCACAACACTTTTAATCAGGGAGCAGGAAGTGCTTTCTGGGATCCGTTTTTTAAATTTGTAACACTTTTAGGTGAAGAGGGTCTTTTCTTTATTATTATTTCGATAATAATGATGCTTTTTAAGAAGACACGTAAAGCAGGTATGGCCATGCTTCTTGCTATTGGTGTAGGCGCACTCATCACAAACGTTTCTGTTAAGCCTCTTGTTGCACGTCCGAGACCGTTCCAGAACGAACTCAGCGATTGTTTCGAAGTATTCAAACAGTGGTGGATTGATGCGGGCGAAACAAAAGTCGGTGAAAAGTCGTTCCCGTCAGGACATACAACATCTGCAATGGCAGCAATGGCAGGCTATTTCTTCGCAAGCAAGAAAAAGTACATAAGCTGGACAGCACTTCTTTTTGCAGTACTTATGGGATGTTCAAGAATTTATCTTTGCGTTCACTATCCGTCAGATATCCTCGGCGGTATCGTAGCAGGCGTTCTTGCAGGACTTATTGCATACCTTCTTATCAATCTTCTTTATTCAAAGACAAATAATAAGGGTATCAACGCGATGGTTGAATGGGATATCAGAAACCTCTTTAAAAAGAAAAACGTATAAAATAACAGAGCCTCGGTTCAAAACCGAGGCTCAATTTTTAGTCTGTGAACGGAGTATAGATTTTACCGAATTTAAAATCTACCGGATCACGTGTTAACGAAGAACGGTAAACGCTCATTACTATTCCTATTGCAAAATAAATACAAAGACTCGAAGATCCGCCGGCACTCATAAAAGGTAATGTGATACCGATTACAGGCAATACCATAAGACACATTCCGATGTTGATAACTACGTGCGCAACAATCATAACCGCAACCGCCGTACAGATAATCTTACCGATAAACGAAACTGCGTGCTGACCGACGTAAATTATCTTTATAACAAGAACCAAAAGAAGGATAAGAGCGAAAATAGCACCGACAAGGCCAAGTTCTTCACCGATAACAGTAAAAATCATATCGTTTCTGCTTTCAGGAACAAGTCCGTTCTGAGTGTAGGGACCTTCAAACAACCCCTGTCCGAATATCTTACCTGAACCGATAGCGTTGACACCTTGCTGCTGTTGGAAAATTACTTCCTCATAAGTTGCTTCGGTCAAAGAGGAAGGCGAATAAATAGCCATAAATCGCTGTTTCTGGAAATCAGAAAAGAATTCAAACCAGAGTACGGGAGCTGCAAGAGCGATTACGCCGACGCCGAACAAGAAATACCTGATATACAAACCTGCGACAAAAAGCATCCCGAGTGTCATTACAACAAACACAAGAGCTGAACCGAGGTCACCCGTAAGAATAACAAGAGCTATTACAACAAGGGCATGAATCCCGAGAAAAACAACGTTTTTGAATTTGTTGATGTCATGTCTTACGGAATTAAGATGCACGGCAAAGGTAATCATAAAGCCTATTTTCAAAAGTTCGGATGGCTGAAAATAAAAACTTCCTAATTTAATCCAGGAAATAGCATCTGAACGACCGGAAGGAGCATCACCGATAAAAAACAGAGACACCATCAATCCGATACACACAAAAGCTATAAGCGGCCATAGTCGCGAAAGAGCCTCATAGTCTACAAGCGATATTATAAATGCACATATAACACCGAGAACGACCGCAATTGCCATTGTACGGACATCACGCGGAATCAGCATATCTTCGGTTAATGTTCTTCTTGTGGCACTGTAGACCATAATAACACCGAAGGTTGAAAGCAACACACTGAGTGTGATAAGAAATTTATCAGTTCCCTTAAGGAAATCCTTAAACCAATAAATGATTTTA
The DNA here is from genome assembly GCA_045533625.1 of Acutalibacteraceae bacterium. GTDB lineage: Bacteria > Bacillota > Clostridia > Oscillospirales > Acutalibacteraceae > CAG-488. The sequence continues at coordinate 21,321 of JAZSID010000056.1, forward strand.
TTCAAAGCTTCACCTCCGTAACATTTAAATACACGAACAATTATATATGTAATCTGTTTTAATTTCAAGTACAAAGTTATTTACTTATTTAAAAAATATGATATAATATTCTCAATGATTGAAGTTGGAGTGATATTTTGTCTTCATTTTACAGCAAAAGTGTCAAAGATACTGTTGAACTCGGCAGGAAACTTGGCGGCAAACTGAGCAAGGGTACAGTTGTTGCTTATTTCGGACCTATGGGAATGGGAAAAACAGCATTTACTCACGGTCTTGCCGCAGGACTTGGCATTGACGAAAAAAGTGTCAGCAGTCCTACGTTTGCTCTTGTGCATGAGTATAAGGGCAGCAAAAACAAATTATATCACTTTGACATGTACAGAATCTCGGGTTGGGATGACCTTTATTCCACTGGATATTTTGATTACCTTGATGCGTCGGAAATCCTTGCCGTTGAGTGGAGTGAGAATATCGAAAATGCTCTGCCGGAAGATTGCATAAAGGTTATTTTTTCTCCGGGTGAAAACGAAAACGAACGAAACATTGAAATTATTGGAGTAGATTTACTTTGAAAATATTAGGAATTGACAGTTCGGCAAAATCAGCATCAGTTGCTGTTACCGAAAACGGAAAAATTATCAGCAGTTTCTATGTAAATACAGGTCTGACTCATTCGCAGACATTGATGCCAATGCTTGACAATGTGTTGAAATGTGCATCATTGACACTTGACGATATAGATGCTGTTGCGGTTAACAAAGGACCCGGATCTTTTACCGGAATCAGAATAGGCGTGGCTGCAGCAAAAGGAATTGCTGATACAAAAAATATTAAAACTATCGGAATTTCAACACTTGAATCAATTGCTTACAATCTTGTTTCTTTAAATTGTGTTGCTGTTGCTGTAATGGATGCGCGTTGTGCCCAGGTTTACACGGCATTATTCAGAATTAAAGATTCTGTCGTTGAAAGACTGACTGATGATCTTGCAATTCCGATATCTGAATTGAAGGAAATGCTGTCATCATACAACGAGGAAATAATTCTTGTAGGTGACGGTGCAGATATTTGTTATAATGCTTTATATGAGGAAATCAGCGGTATAAAAATTGCTTCTGAATCTTATAAATATCAGAACGCAACGGGTGTCTGCTTTGCTGCAGAAAATAAAGAGAAAGAATTATATATCGACAGCAATAAATTAGTTCCTGAATATTTGCGTTTACCTCAGGCTGAACGTGAGTTAAAGAATAAACTGAAAAAAGGTGAGTGAAAAACATGAAAATTGCAATCGGTGCCGATCACGGCGGATTTGAACTTAAAGAGTCAATCAAAAACCATCTTGAAGAACTCGGCGGATTTGAAATAACTGATTACGGTACTTATACAAGCGAGTCTGTTGACTATGCTGCTATTGCTTATAAGGTAGGCACAGCTGTTACAGAAGAAAAAATCCTTGGTATTCTTTGTTGCGGTACGGGAATCGGTATCAGTATGGCTGCAAATAAAGTTAAAGGTGTACGCGCAGCTTGCTGTTCAGATTATTTCAGCGCTAAGCTCACACGCGCTCATAATGATGCAAACATCCTTTGCCTCGGCGGACGTGTTGTAGGTGCCGGACTTGCTAACGAACTGGTTGATGTTTTCCTCAGCACTGAATTTGAGGGCGGCAGACATCAGAGAAGAATCGATCAGATTTCGGCGATTGAAAACGGTGAGTTTTAATCAGGAGGGGGTAAAAACTATGGGAAACGTTATTATTACAAATCATCCTCTTATACAGCATAAACTGTCAATTTTACGAGATATTCACACATCATCAAAGGATTTCAGAAATCTTGTAAGCGAAATCGCTACACTTATGTGTTACGAAGCAACAAGAGATCTTCCTTTGCACGAAATTGAAATTGAAACACCGATTTGTAAATGTGTTGCACACAGCCTTGAAGGTAAAAAACTTGCTTTTGTTCCGATTCTTCGTGCAGGTCTTGGTATGGTAGATGGCGTTCTTCAGCTTGTACCTTCTGCAAGAGTCGGACATATCGGCTTGTATCGTGACCCTGAAACATTAAAACCTGTTGAATACTACTGCAAATTACCTGCAGATATCAATGATCGTGATGTAATCGTACTTGATCCTATGTTAGCGACAGGCGGCTCTGCAATTGATGCAATTTCTTTGATTAAGGAAAGAAAACCGAAATCAATCAAATTTATGGGTCTTATTGCTGCACCTGAAGGAATTGCGGCACTTAAAGAAGCTCATCCCGATGTTGACATTTTCCTTGCAGCTGAGGATGAAAAGCTGAATGACCACTGTTATATTGTTCCCGGTCTCGGAGATGCAGGCGACAGAATATTCGGAACTAAATAAAACAATTAATACCGCTGTGAGACAAACTCACAGCGGTATTTTTTTCAGCTTGTCTGCATATGTTTTAACTGTTATTAAACAGCTTGGACGGAGGGTTAAGTTTGGATAAAAAAATAATCAAAAAACCGGTTAATTTACATAATTTCAGCAAAAAGTTAAATAACATTATGCTGAATTGGAAATTTTTAGCACCTATAATATTTTCTGTTTTGGGAATGTTTTTGGGCTCGTTTACAGCAAAAGGGGAGAGGGGGATATATTTAAAGCTAAGTGAAGTAATAAATCAATATATTCTTTCGTCTGAAAACATTTCAGTATATGAAAGTTTTACGGTTTACCTTTTATTGCCGACTATTTTTGCAGTTATGATATTTTTCTTCGGGTTGTCAGTCTACGGTTGCTTTGTTGTGAATTTTATTCCGCTGATATTCAGCTTTTTGGCAAGTATAATAACATATTTTCTCTTCGAAACTTATGCATTGAAAGGTCTTGCTTATGTTGTTATTATGATAATTCCATATTGCATACCGTCACTAATGTCGTTGATTCTGATTACGAGTGAAAGTATAAGTATGTCACAACTGCTTATCAAAACCCTCGGTAAATCGAAAAGACTGAACGATTATAATTTTTCCTTGTTTTATAAAAACAGTATTAAATACTATTTTATTATAATTTTTGCTGTAGTTATACGAATTATAATGCACAGGTTATTCAATGGAATCTTTGTTTTTTGAAATGTTGTTCAAAGGGTTGGAAGCAACAGCATCTTTAAGCTGTGAATCAATAATATGAGTATAAATTTCAGTTGTAGCAAGGTTTTCGTGACCGAGAATTTCCTTAATGAGAAGAACGTCAACGTTTCCTTGCTGATACATCAGAGTTGCAGCGGTGTGTCTTAATTTATGTGTTGAAAATCCCTGATCACCGAGACCAGCTTTTTCGAGAAAAGTTTTAACAATATGCTGAACAGTTTTAGGGCTTATCCTTGAAAGGCGACTGCTCAAAAAAAGTGCATTTTTATCTTTCACACCTTCAACAGGACGCACCTTCATATACTCATTAATGGCATTAACGCACATGTCATTAAGATAAATTATTCTTTCTTTGTTTCCTTTACCGGTTACTCGCATTGAATTATCTGAACGGATATCGCCGTAATTCAATCCGACCAACTCAGAAAGTCGCAGTCCGCAATTAAGGAACAAAGCAATTATACAATAATCACGCTCTTTAAATTTACCGTCAATACTGTTAAGTAAATTGACACTTTCTTCAAGCGTCAGGTACTTTGGTAACGCCTTCTTTGCTTTAGGGGATTCAAGCTCCTGCATCGGGTTTTCTTCAATCTGCTTAGTATTAATTGACATATACTTAAAGTATGCCCTTAAAGCCGATGCTTTTCTTGCACGTGATGCAGCATCATTTTTCCTTACATTTCTGCAATAGGACAAGAAAGCATATGCATCCTGAATGGAAACAGTTTCAATCATATCAAGACCTATAGAAGAAATATCAATTGAATCAAATTCAGTATTCTCGTCGACTTTTTTTCTGTATATAAGTAAATATCTGAAAAACAGACGTAAATCGGACGCATACTCAAGAACAGTAAGCTCCGATTTATTTTTTATTACACTCATATAATTTAAAAATTCGACTACTGATGGGGGTAGAGTTTTAAATTCATCCTTATGCATAATACACATTATCCTTAAAATTTTATTATCAATTATACAAAAGAAATATTTTGTATAATTCAGGGTAGTGGTGATTTTATAATAAGTTAAATCATGCTGTTTTATTACTGTAATTCCATAATAGGTATAATACCGCCGATATCAATTAAAGGTCCGTCCCTCAGCTCTACATAGTCAATACCATGCTTGTTTAAAAACAATTTAATTAACTCTGCATCACTGTGTGTATCAAGCTTACCGGTAAAAGCTAACAGATTTTTGCCAATCATACCGCATGTACCGCCTATAAATCCGTATTCACGTCCATTCAACTTAACGGAACCTTTGTTTATTAAAATTGAATCGATTCCATTTTTCTGAGCTGAACAATGTATCGTTTTATCATCTGTTATTAAAGCATTATTATTTAATAATATTGTTGAGCACGCTACATAGCCTTGATTACAATGAATTAAACGATATCTGTGTTTATGTGAAAATTCTTTAATTGTATCATCGACATACTTAGTGTTGCAGAATATCATATCAGAAATAATCCTCACGTTAAGCTTTACATCTTCAGGATACGGCGAACAGATATTACCTGCACTTTTATATAAATTCAAATTAATCGCACTCTCCTCTATTGTTAAATAATTAACAATAGAGTCATAGATGTCTTTTCCTGCAACGGCTGTATTTTCATTTAATTGAACAAAGACACAATCCGGATGCGAAGATATATCATCTGTAAGCGCATTATTTCGCTGAACACGGATTGTTTTGACATTATATTCTTTAAGAAGTTTATCGGAAATATCGGGATAATCAGTTGAAATTAATGCCAATACTACGTTATTTTCAGGTAAACAGGGAGTTTTGATTATTCTATTCAATTACCCTCTCCCCTTTTAAATACCTGCCTCAAAAGCCGCGCGTATAGTCCTTGCAGGCACAACTTCAACCAATGATTTAATATTAGCATTCAGATTTTTATAATTATGATACGGAACAATACATTTATTAAAGCCAAGTCGTGCAGCTTCTTTAATTCTTTGCTCACAACTGCCAATAGAACGTATTTCACCGCCAAGGCCTATTTCACCAAAGGCTATAACATCGTCTCTTATAGGCTCATCCTTGAGGCTTGAAATCAATGCTAACGCAACAGATAAGTCTGACGCAGGTTCATAAAGCTTCAGACCGCCCACAACATTAATATATACATCCGTATTGGCATAGAAAAATCCTGCACGTTTTTCAAGTACAGCAAGAAGCATTGACAGTCTGTTATAATCGAAGCCGTTTGCCATTCTTCTCGGGTTTCCAAAACCGCTTGATGTAACCAACGCCTGAACTTCCGCTAAAATCGGTCTGGAACCCTCCATAAGGCACGCTACGCATGATCCTGAGGTATTCTTCGGTCTGCCTGAAATCATCATCTGAGACGGGTTTTCAACCTCAGAAAGACCGTTATCTTTCATTTCAAATACACCGATTTCATTAGTGGAACCATATCTGTTTTTTACAGCACGAAGTATCCTGTATGAAAGATGTCTTTCGCCTTCAAAATATAATACTGCATCAACAATATGTTCAAGCACCTTGGGGCCTGCGATATTCCCGTCCTTATTAACATGACCAACGACTATGGTAGGAATATTCAATGATTTCGCTGTCTGCATAAGACAATTTGTACATTCTCGTACCTGCGCAACGCTTCCGAGTGAAGAGTTAAGCTCGGTAAAATTCATCGTCTGAATCGAGTCAATTATTACAAGATCAGGCAGCGAAGAACGCATATATTTACTTATAACCTGGACATCGGTTTCACAGAATACAGAAAGGTTTTCGGTGTCAACACCTAATCGACCTGCTCTGAGTTTAATCTGATGAGCCGATTCTTCACCTGAAACATAAAGTATTTTCAGGGATTGACCGAGAAACTGACAAATCTGCAGAAGTATCGTTGATTTACCTATGCCCGGATCACCGCTTAACAATACAAGGGAGCCTTTAACGATACCGCCGCCAAGAACTCTGTCAAGTTCATTAAGACCTGTTTTATATCTGATTTCGCTGTCACAGCTTATCTCGTTGATTTTCTGCACACTTGAAGTCAGCGCAGAAACAGATCGGGTATTTTTTTTTGTGCTTTCAGGTGCTTTGAATACTTCAGACATTGTATTCCACTCATTGCACCCCGGACAACATCCGAACCACTTGGCACTCTCATATCCGCATTCGGAACATACATATACATTTTTAGCTTTTGAAGCCATTAAATCACCTTTGAATAAAATAGTTTATTATACCGTCAGCAACAAGTGCTGCTATTTTCGTTTTATAGTTATCAGTTTTTAACATCATCAAATCATTACTGTTTGATAAGAATCCGCACTCAACCATAACCGACGGAATGGGTGAATGATATAAAAGAAAGATTTCAGTCCCTGATTTCTTTGTTTTACGTTTATTATTTTTTTGAAGATTACTCACAACTGAATTTTGTATGTAATCGGCTAATTTTTTACTATTCAGGTTCACAGGTGAATAAAAAACCTGAGTCCCCTCCTGCTTACTGTCAGAAAATTTATTCTGATGTATACTGACGAAAATCGCATTATTGAATTTTTTTATAATCTCAAGCCTGTTTCTGATGTCTGAAACCTTTTTCTGCCTCTGAGTTTTAAGGTTTTCGTCACAGGTCATTTTATCTTCAGTACGTGTCATTATTACATTAAAGCCGTACAATTCCAATATGCTTTGAAGCTTCAGAGCAATATCCAGATTGAAGTCCTTTTCAAGTGAACCGTCATAAGCAACAGCTCCGCCGTCTTCTCCACCGTGTCCGGCGTCAATTATAACAGTGTAACCATCTCCTACACCCGCAGATGTCATTTCTGCACGCCGATCAATAAATATTTTAATTGAAAATGTAAATACTAAAGCAATAGAAACAATTAAACAGCAAATCTTTAACGGTAAATTCCTCATATCAACACCCCACATAAAATTTATGCAGGTGAAATATCAATATGAAAAAAACAATAAATTATATAGCAGGCACATTAATCGGAATCATCAATATTGTTATCGGTGCCTGCGGAGGCATAGTGGCAATTACATGTTTGAAAAAAAACAATCTTACCCAGACAAAAGCACACGCTACGGCAATATCAATAATACTTCCTTTGACCGTAATCAGCGCAGTGGTGTATTTAATAAACAACAATGTCAATCTTTCTGATTCATATGTTTATATCATTCCGGGAATTATCGGCTCACTTGTCGGAGCAGCATTATTGCCTAAAATCCCATCAAAAATTTTAAGAAAAGTATTTTCATTATTTATGATTTATGCAGGAATAAGGATGTTTTTAAAATGATTGCAGATGTTATAGCAGGTTTTATTTCTGGAGCTTTAGGTGCAATGGGCTTTGGCGGCGGCGGAGTTCTGATTATTTATCTGACGCTATATAAGGATATCCCTCAGTTGACGGCACAAGGAATTAACCTTATATTCTTTATCCCGTCAGCAGCAATTGCACTTATTAAACACAATAAGAACAAACTGATAGAATGGAAAATCAGTTTTTCATATATTGTTTGCGGGATTATCGGTGTTGTCGCAGGATTTTTTCTTATAAGATTTCTGGACGAAATGATTATACGAAAAATATTTTCTTTGATACTTATTTCAGTTGGTTTAAAAGAATTATTAATCAAAAATAAAGAATGAAGTAAATTTTCCTTTTGAAACTTTATAAACTAAATAATCAAGCAATATCTTTATTGCTACACCGATATAAAAACCGATGACATTAAGAATAAAATCATCAATATCGGGGTGACCATTTCCCAGGAAATATTGAGAAATCTCGATTCCCGAACTTAAAATAATCGGTAAAAAAACTATAAAAAATTTATTTTTTGTAAAAGCTGGAGCAAAGATTCCTAAAGGTAAAAAAATTGCTATATTGCCAAGAAAAAGAAAAATAAGTTCGTAATCAATATAACCTCGCGTGAACGTAAATTCAATCATCGCAAAAGGTTTGATATTATACTCAGGAGGTAAAAAAGTAATCTCTCTGATAAGGAAAAACGAATATACAAGAATTATCGAATAATACGTAAGAAATAATATTGATGTTTTTCGGATGAATCGCTTGTAATCGCAAACGAAAGCATCCTTTTTATTAATCATTAATTTAAAAATATAGTACAAAACGCAAACGATTATAACAACAAAAACCAATGCAGGTTTATCATAGTAAAAATTAAGTATCCAACGTAACGACCGGTCGTTGTTCTCAATATGAATCTCAAACTGCTTAAACAAAGCAAAAACCACCCAGAACACAACCATCGCTGTCAGCGAATTTGAAACAGAAACAGCATCTGCTTTCAGCAAAAAATCAAATACTAAAAGAATAATCAACGCGCATGCGATTGTGACAACAACTTGAAGAAACAGATTGCCGATAAGATTAAATCCAGGAATCACCGAAAAAGCCAGCAGAACGGATAATAAACCTTGATTAAATAATTTTTTGATTCTGTTTTCAGGCATTACTATTTCTCCTGTAATCAAGATAATCCTGAAGGATTATTGTTGCTGCCACAGCGTCAACTACATTTTTTCGCTTCTTTCCGCGTGTGTTAGTTTCATTTAAGTAGTTATGCGCTGAAACAGTTGTTAATCTTTCATCCCAAAGGACACACGTTATACCGACAGCTTTTTCAAGTTCAAAAGCAAAATCTTTACATTTCTGAGCACGTGAGCCTTCTGATGAATCCATATTTTTAGGATATCCTACAACAATAATTTCGGGTTTCTTTTCAACCACGATAGATTGAATCCTTGCAATCACCTTGGGCTGATACGCTTCATTTATAACTTCAACCGGAAAAGCATAAGTTTCAAGGCGATCACTGACAGCTATGCCAGTCCTTACATCACCGTAATCAACCGACATAATTATCATATGACCGCCTCCAATATAAATTTAGTTTATTCGTTCTCGTTAACCGCCGGGGTATCCGCTACAGGCGGTCCTGTTGGTATAACAACCTGCGGTATATCAATTATCGGAGTATCTCCGGATGAATTACCGCTATCGCCTCCTGACGACGAACCTGAATTATCGGAACTTGTTGATTCAGATGAGCTTCCGCTTGAATAGTGGCCGGAGCAGTATGACGGTAAATGTTCTTCAATATACCAACCGGGTGCAGTTGATGAGCATTTTGAAGAAGCAAGTTTACCTGTGGAAGTACAGTAATACTTCTTAACCACTTCAGATGTATCTTCAAATTCTTTATCAGGAAGATTCTTATGAATCTCATCCATAACAGTTTTATAAATTGCACCCGCAGGGTTAGCTGATGTATTGATTGTTTTAGGAATATCATATCCGTACCATACAGCAGCTACATAATGCGGTGTTCCGCCAACCATCCACTTATCATAGTTATTATCAGTTGTACCTGTTTTTGCATAGTTATCAAAACCTGAAGTCTTGTATTTATAACCTGTACCGTAAGTTTTGGTTGTAACAGTTTCCATCATGTGACGCATAACGTCCGCTGTTTCCGGAGAGATGATTTGCTCACCTTCATTATCTCTATTATCAAGAATAACTTCACCAAGAGAATTTTCTACGTAATAGTATGAATACGGTTCGTAATACAATCCTCCGTTACCGAATGAAGCATAAGCCGCTGTCATTTCAAGTGAAGTGATACCAATGTTCATTGAGCCAACAACCAGCGGTGCCGGATTGTCATCTTTACCGTCAATTGCTGTGGAAATGTGGAACTTATTCTTTACATAATCATATGAAACATCTGGACCGAGCATATTAACACAAATACGCGCCGGTACGGTGTTCAGAGATTTTGCAAGTGCAACCTGCACCGAAACATTGCTTCCTGAGCCAAGATCACCGCTATAGTTTTTCGGCCACTGACGTCCGTAATAGTAGATTGATGAATCTCTTACGAAAGATGACCAGGTAATTTCGCCCTTTTCGATTCCGGGAGCGTATGAACTAAGAGGTTTAATCGTTGATCCGGGAGGTCTCGGAGAATCCGCGGCTCTGTTCAGAACACGGTTGCCTTCTTTTTCACCTGCCTGACCGACAATTGCAACAACACGTCCGGCATAATCCATAATAGTCATCGAAGACTGAGCTTTTTTATCAAGCCAATTCGTTTTATTGACATAAATTTTTTCAAGCTTCTTCTGAATATCAAGATCTACGGCTGCATAGATTTTAAGACCTCCGCCGTAAATCATATTAGTTGCTTCCTTATTTGAACAGCCTAATTCCTTTTGAAGATCATCAATCAGATCGGAAATAACATAGTCAACATAAAAGCTCTGAACTTCTTTGTTGTTAGTTGCTTCTTTTCGGTTCTTCTGACGTTCAATTTCCGCTGCACTCGGAACATAATCATCATCAGTAGTAAAAACTAAGTCATAATTTACAGCTTCCTGATACTGCTCATTAGTGATTTTGCCCTGTATACGCATCTCATCCAGACAATAAACCTGTCTGTTTCTATTTTCTTCAGGATTCTTAATAGGATCAAGTGAATATGGTTTCTGTGTAATAGCGGCAATAACCGCACTTTCAGCATAGTTAAGTTCTCCGACAGTTTTTCCGAAATATGTTTCTGCGGCAGTTTCAACACCGTAACAACCCTGACCGAGATAAAGAGTATTAAGGTAAGCTTCAAGAATCTGATCCTTATTGTAGTTTTTTTCAAGATTAAGAGCCGTAAGTATCTCGTTGTATTTTCTGACATAAGTTACCTCATTATTGCCGGTAACATTCTTAACGAGCTGCTGAGTGATGGTTGAACCGCCCTGACCCTCATACCTAGAAACAATCATAACACCGACAGTTCGTCTCCAGTCAACACCTTTATGATCATTGAAGCGTTTATCCTCGAGAGCAATAAAAGCATCACGGACACACTGCGGTATTTCAGCAAGGTCAACCCAGATTCGGTTTTCAGTTCCATGAAGTCTGAGTAATTCAATTTCGTTTCCGTCAGCATCAGTTGCATAAAGGAAAGAAGTCTGATTCTGATTGTTTTTAGCGTTTTCAAGGTTGATAACAGGATCACCGTTTGTCACAGTTAATATGTTAATCAGGACGTAGCCAACAACAATTAATGACGTAAGGCCGATGATTGAACAGAAAGAAATAATACAAGCAGCAAAATTAGAAAGCTGTCTGCGCTTTTTGTTATTCTTTTTCTTTGCCATAATAAATCTCCTTTCCTGATTATTTTCTCAATTTCCTTGCAATTTTTATTTTCAGTTTTCTGGCTTTAGGTACAAAATCGTTATAAAGTCTGAATTTTAATTTATTGTTTACCAAGGCGTACTCACCGATAAACTCAATCAAATCCGAATTAAAGCTTGCTTTAAAGTCACGTATTCCGATAAAATCTTCACGCACTTTAAACTCACCAAGAGGCATATTTTCATCAGCAGGATGCTCAACCTCATCAACAAAAACATAACCAAGATCGTGGATATCGCAGCCCGATTCAACACTTTGTTTAAGTCTGAGATAGTTTACATAATGACTCGGTCTTGTTTCATTACGAAGTATGTTTCTGCTTCCACCAAAAATACAACCGGCAATACCGTTATAACGGATGGTAAGTCCTGCTGCCACACAAAACCTGTCTTTATCTGAAAACTCTTCAGCAAGTTTAAAACGCTTCATATAGTTATCAGTCTGCTGCTGAATAGCTTCGTTCTCGTTCTGAAGCTTCTTTTTCTGCTTTTCGTTGCAGGTTTCCATCTTTTTAAGATTTTCAGCAACCTGTCTGTCACGTTCATCCTGAAGTTTTTTGTCTTCATTTTTGTCATAATAAACAAGAGACAAGTCCATATAATCCTTAAAGACTTCCATAAGATGCGTGACATAGCCGGAATTTCTTTCCATAAAATCATTTCTGTCCGATGTGTCACCCATTACCTGCATAAAATCATCCATTAAAGAAGGATCATTTTTTACATCTTCATATGAACATATTTTTGAAGTAAGACCGCGCTGGTCACCGATTCTTACGCTGTAGCGAACACCTTTTTCGCATTTTTTAATTATATCATCCGCTGTATAGGATTCACCGGTTTCTTTATTTTTAAGCGGAATATAATACTGAACAGGAGCTTTGTAAATATAATTTTCAATATTGTGATTAAGCTTATAACCGTTAGAAATAAGCATTTTATGTGCATCGAGTCCCCGTTGCTGGTTTTCACCATTTATTCTTAACGGAATATGAGGATCAGTGAGGAGAACTGTAACATTATTTTTCTTCATTTCAGTTTTTATAAATGAAGAAAATTCCGAGATAAGAGATTCATCTGTATAATCACAGATAAATCCGTCAGGAACATACCAGACAAGACCTGCCATCGGCAAAACTCTTCCGAGAATAAGACACTGGAAAACTCTTACACCATCTCTAAAACCAACATAAAAATGAGGCTTCCAAGCGGGTTTTGCATCAGGCCAAAGAGAGCACTGCATATAAGTTCCGCCGTTTTTTATGAGATAATCGTCAAAAGACTTGAAATCTTTTTCAGACTTAAATTCATACGTCATTTATCTGCTCTCCTTTTCTTGAAAATTTCAATATGCTCGCGTTCTGAAAACGGAACATACTCGCCGTTAATCTTCATGTACTGTTCGTGACCTTTGCCTGCAAGTAAAAGAATATCACCTTTTTCAAGCAAACCTAAAGCATATTCAACAGCCTCTCCCCTGTCAGGGATACCGATATATTCACCGCCGGCTTCTTTAACATATTTTCCGATTTCATTGATAATGTTCCACGGATCCTCAAAATCAGGATCGTCCGATGTAAGAACTGATAAATCACACTCTTTACCCGTAATAAGACCAAGTTCTTTACGTCTTAACTGTGTGCGTCCGCCGACAGCTCCGTACAAAGCAATTATACGGTTATGCGGATAACTTTTAAGTGTATCAAGCATACTCTTCATACTGATACCGTTGTGAGCGTAGTCTATAATTACATCAAAGTCATCGCAGACATATACACACTCTGCTCTTCCTCGCACTCTTATCTCTTTCAACGCATCAATATAATCTGATGCATTAATTTTGAGTGCCGATAAAACAGCAATAGCTGCGAGTGCATTATATACATTAAACAGTCCGGGTAACGCTACTTCTGTATAGAATTCATTATCACCGGCAAAGCAATCAAACGAAATACCGATAAACTGATTGTTTTTAAGAAGCTGAACATTCTCAGCTATAACATCAGCTTTTTCAAGGCTGTATGTTGTTATCGGTGATTTGCAATTTTTAATCATTGCCTCGTATGCAGGGTCGTCAATATTGATTACTGCACACTTTGCAATCTCGAACAAAACTGATTTCCAATACATATAATCTTCAAAATCAGGATGTTCATTAGGACCGATATGATCGGGTGAGAGATTTGTAAATACACCTACTTCAAAATCAACACAATCAACACGGTGAGCCATAAGACCGATTGAAGAAACTTCAATAACACAAGCCTTACATCCGTTATCAAGCATTATTCTGAAAATTTTCTGAAGCTCATAGCTTTCAGGCGTAGTGTTAACGGTAGGAATTTCAATATCATCATAATAGGCACCAACCGTTCCGATTATACCGCACTTTATTCCGGCCTTATCAAGCAATGCTTTTACAAGATGTGCTGTAGATGTTTTACCTTTCGTTCCGGTTATGCCGATTACCTTGAGTTCCTTTGTCGGATGTCCAAAGAAATTAGCAGAAGCGACTGCAAGAGAAGCTCTTGAATCAGCAACTTTAACCTGAACAGCATCTGAAGGTAAATCCAACTGACGCTCAACCATAAAGCAGCGGCAACCTTTTTCGTATGCACTTAAAGCATATTCATGACCGTCAAAACGAGCTCCGCACAAGCAAACAAAAAAAGTTCCTTCAGAAGCTTTACGTGAATCATACACTATGTCATCAATATTAACCAGAATATCAGAATCTGTATCAAATTCAATTCCGTTCAGTATTTCGCTTAAAAGCATAAACAGCCTCCAAATTACAGTGCCTTGCGTAAAAGCGCATCAGCGGGTATCACAATATCACTTTCAAATGTAAAAATCATCATGGGATGCGGTGCTTTTTCGATAAGCTCGCCGCTTTCATCACGAAGATCCTTGATTTTAATCTCAAAGGGCTTTTTACCTCTCTGTAAAACTTCAAGAGTATCGCCTTCAAAAATCCTGTTACGTTGTCTTGCGATTACTCTACCGTCTTTATAATCAACAACTTCAGCCATAACACTCCAATCGCGCTTATAGCCTCCGTCATAATAAATCTGAGCATTTTCAGTCGGATGACCGTAGTAAAAACCTGTACAGTATTCGCGACTGCTCATTTTATACATTTCATCGATAATCCATTGTTCAGGCTTGTACGTATCAGTCGGATTTTTAAGATATCCGTCAATCGCCTCTCTGTAGGCATTCGTAACAACAGATGTGTAATAGGCAGACTTTGCCCTGCCTTCAATCTTAAAACTCGAAATACCAGCTTTGACAAGATCAGGGATATGTTCAATCATACACATATCTTTTGAATTCATAATATATGTACCGGTTGAATCCTCATCAATCGGCATATACTCACCCGGACGTGTTTTTTCCATCAAAGCATACTGCCATCTGCAGGGTTGAGCGCAGTCTCCCCTGTTTGAATCTCTGCCTACAAGATAATTTGATAATAAACATCTGCCAGAGAAAGAAACACACATTGCACCGTGAACAAAACATTCAATTTCAAGATCTTTCGGTGTTTTAGCACGCATAGTTGCAATATCTTCAAGAGAAAGCTCTCTGGCTGTTACAACACGCGAAGCACCCATATTATACCACTCATTAGCTGATGCATAATTTGTGATTCCTGCCTGCGTTGAAATATGAATATCAACATCCGGAGTATATTTTTTTGCAAGCGACATAACTCCGAGATCGGATATTATAAATGCATCAACGCCTGCCTGAGCCGAATCGATAAGAAACTGCGGGAGTTTTTCTATATCGTCGTTTCTCGGCACAGTATTGCAGGTAAGGTAGATTTTTACATTTTTATCGTGTGCTGCTTTACAGGCTTTTTCAAGCTCATCGGTTGTAAAGTTAGAAGGAGCAGCACGCATTGAAAATGCAGATCCGCCGAGGTATATTGCATCCGCACCAAAGTACAATGCTCTTTCAAAACGTTCCATATCACCGGCAGGTGACAACAATTCAGGAACAAAAATATCACTGTTGTTCATAGAAAACTCCGTTAGTTCTGGTTATTTGCTTTTATGATTTTAACAAGATTTGTATTGTGTCCGTCAAGGGTCTCTGCAAGATAAATCTTTCCTGAATTATCGTGTGCAAAGAAGAAATACTTTGTAGTTTCAGGATAAAGAGCTGCTTTGATGGCATCCATACCCGGATTGCAGATCGGACCCGGAGGTAAGCCTTTGTTTGAGCGAGTGTCATAATAGCTGTAATAATTAAGACCAGCCGCATCACCTACAACGGGTGTAACATAATTTGTTACATACAACGCAGTTGAGTCACAGCCAAGAGTCGGGAAACGAGAATCATTATTAAGTCTGTTATGAATAACTGAAGAAATAGTCTTCATCTGTTCAGAGTTTGCAGCTTCTTTCTGAATAATTGATGCAATAATAATTATTTCATCGCAGGAGTAACCAAGCTTGTCCGCCCTTGCCTGATACTCGGGAGTCCATTTGCTCGCAAAGTTATCAAGGAACTTTTTGATAACATAGTTAGTATCAGCACCAACAAAGAAATCATAGGTATCGGGGAAAAGATAACCTTCAAGCTTAAGATATCGTTTATTATCATTTTCTATTTCTTCAAAAAAGTCGTAAGAATAATTAGACCTGATTGTTGAATAAAGCTTGTTTGATTCACAAACATCATTCTTTTCGAGCTTTTCGAAAATCTGCTGTACAGTCCAACCTTCAGGGAAAGAAAGTTTGATGGTGTCCGCAGTAATGGGAGCTACCATCATATCCTTAAGCATACCCTCAAGACCCATACTGCTGCTCAGATAATACTTACCACTCAGGTATGTGTCATCATCAAAATTTCTGTACCGAGTAAACAACTTGCAGAACAGTTTATTTTTAATAAGGTCGTTATCGTGGAGAATATCAATAACCTCAGTATACTTAGCATCTTCAGGAATTGTGACTTCGATACTCTCCTCGCTTCTGTTGATTGCAAGCATGTCACCGATGCAGGAGATACCGATATATGAAAGAATTGAGGTTGCACAAATAATTACTGCCAGGAAAATAAGTGCAGCGCGACTGCCGATGCTTTGATTTGAAAGTCCGGACTTTGTTTTTTCAGAAGTTGCAACTTTTGAACTGACCGGTTTATTTCCCTGATTATCAGATCTTGGATTTTTTATCTTTTGAGTATTAGGTGTATTATTACCGTTTTTCTGATAATTCGAGAAATAAATACCACTGTTATTCTGAGGTTTGCGAACAGGCTCATTACCGGCTGAGTCAATAACAGTTTCGTCAATATGCAAAACAAATTTCTTTGCAGGAGCATTAAGGTTTTCACTGTTTCTTCTGACAGTAGAATTATTCTTACTTATTGGTACGTCATTGTAACTAGTACGAGTTTCTGTTCGGTCGGGTTGAATATTCGTATCGGAGTTGTTGGTAGCACTACGATTTGACTCGCGATTGATTGCAGAATACTCTTCAAGAATTTTATTCAAATCAAGATCTGAATTTTTCTGTCTTTCATCATTCATGTAACTCTCTCCTTCCTCAGAATGGGCATTGTAACGAAGCTTTGATTCTGTCAGCTGTAAAATCATCGAGAAGCTCTCTGACTATCTCGCAACTGAAATCGATCGCAGCTCCCATTCCCTTTGCTGTTATATATTTACCGTCTGTGCAAACATAGTCTTCAGAAACTATTGCACCTTCAAGCTCATTTTCAAATCCGGGGAAGCAACAAGCTTTCCGACCTTTTAACAGTCCTTTATGTCCGAGTATTGACGGTGCTGCACAAATTGCACAGATGTATTTATCGTTCTGAGCACAGTAATCAATAAAATCATTTACAGTTTTATTTGCCTCAAGATTGAGCGTTCCCGGCATTCCGCCCGGCAAAACTATAGCATCAATCTTATCAGAAATTGAAATTTCATTTTCATCAAGATCACAGAAAACAGGAATATTGTGCGAACCGGTTATTATCTTTCCTCCGATTCCCACAGTACAAACCTCTAATTCCGCGCGACGCAGATAATCAACAACTGTCAACGCTTCAATTTCTTCAAAACCTTTTGCTAAAAAAACGTAAATCATAATTACCTCTCAATCAAGATACATTCCTGCATACAAGTCCGCATGATTCTTTAAATAATCAGAAATTCTGTCATTCAAAGGAAAACACATACCACATTTTGTATATTTTTCCATTATATCTTTACTATTATACACTATCGGAGCAGAAATGTAAATATTTTCAACATTTTTATCGAAAAAATATTTATTCAAATCAAAAGATATTTCTTGTTTTTCGCTCAAAAATTCCTTAATAACAATATCAGAACCGTTCCGATAATAAAATGCTGCGAATTTATTACCTTCAAATGAGTTTGCATATACTTTTCCACCGTTAAAGATATGCTCTTTTACTGTATATTTCATAACTTCATCAGTAAAACTAAAACAATTAATTTTTTCAAGGAGTTGTTTTTTTATTTCAATTGCAGTATCTATATCCACTTCAGAACTTTCACTCAACGTCTCGAATTTATTTTTAATAACAAATTCTTTTTTTAAGAAAGATGCAACAAATCCGAACTTTGAGTAATAAGTGTACAAGTTCTCACTTGCAGGAACAAGGAAAATTGCAGAATATTTTTCATCTGCACAGTATTTTTTTGTAAACTCAATAAGTTCTTCCATTATGCCCTGACGCCTGAAATCTTTATGCGTGCAAGCTGCATAAAGATACTTGCATTTTTCAGATGCCAACTCTCCTTCAAGAAGAAAAAGCTGTGAAACAAGCTTGTCCTCAACTAAATACTCAACACAAACGTAGCCGGGACAATTATCAAGAAAAAATTCAACATACTCTCTTGTGTCGCCAAAACATTTCACCCAAAGGTCAATTACATCTTCTCTGTTCAGATTTTCAGCATTATATATTTTAATCAAAGCTTCACCGCCGTAAACTTTTCAAGTAAAATTTCAGGATAATATGACAGTTTTGCCTTACGCAAACCTTCAGA
Source organism: Acutalibacteraceae bacterium (assembly GCA_045533625.1). Taxonomy (GTDB): domain Bacteria; phylum Bacillota; class Clostridia; order Oscillospirales; family Acutalibacteraceae; genus CAG-488. The sequence goes on from JAZSID010000056.1 coordinate 39,731, forward strand.
ACCTACATCATCTTCTCTGTTAACAAATTCGAAAGAGTTGATTGTGTTCTGCGCAAATTGATTGTTTATCATAGGATACGCACCTCTAATATCAGCAAACGCTTTTTCAAAATGCGTAACAAAAGTTTTTTCGTTAAGCTTTTCACCGAAAGTGAAGGCAACCACATCTCCGTCCACACGCAGCAAGCCGCCCGTAAATCCGAATTTTTCAAAATTATCAAAAGAAAGATTCAAGACCTCTCTTTCAGCTTCGATACCTTCAGGATCTTTATCTACATTAAGTTCATACCATTTTTCATTCATTCTGATACATTCGGCAAGATTATCTGAATTCATTTCTTCATATGACCAATTGTACGTCTTTTTAAAAAACGAAATATGATTTCTCTTTGAGTGATATTTCTTACCTGTAAGATTCGCAAGATCAGAAACTCTGTAAATATAGTCAAAGGAATTTCTTGAAGGATAAAAAACATATTCACCCGGAAAAGCTTTTTCTATTAATTCTCTTTCTTCAACTGTTAAACCATAGAATGACGGGTAATCATATTCATTTTTCAGCGCAGCCAAAGCGAGACTCCAATTGTCGCCCTTAGGAAAACCAAAAACCTCATTCTTTTGGATTTTTGCAACAAGACAGCCTTCAATCTCCGCAATCTGTGCGCCATAATGTTTCGCCCAACCGATAAGATTACTTAAAGCATACTCACAGCTCATCGGTTGTGCCTGAACAAGAACATTTTTTAACCAATCAAAATCTTCCATTGTAGGTTGATGAAAATTAAACATCCGCTAACTCCTTAGAAACAATTTCAAAAATTTCTTCACCAATATCATCAATACTTCTCGGTTCATCGCCGTTGTTGCACTTGATTACATGCCAACCCATTTCTTCAGCTGCAACAAGTGCGGCTTCTCGGCATTTGAGAAGATATTCTATATTGCTTTCATGAATATCTTTTTTTGTTTCATCTCCGCTGTAGCGCTTACTCATCATTTTCTGTGAAATTTCAATCGGCATATCAAGATAAATTACAGCATCCGGCTTCGGAATTCCGATCAAATTATATTCAAAATCTTCAAGCCAATCAAAATATTCAGACCAGCTTTCTCTGGGTATTTTTGTAGACTGATGATATGCATTGGATGTTGTGTATCTGTCAGAGATTATTATATCTCCATTATCGTAAAACTCCTTCCACTTTGTCTTGAAATTAGCAAAGCGGTCAACAGCATAAAAAGCGGATGCCGCATATGCATTTACATCGTCCGGGTTTTTTCCGAATTCACCGTGGAGATACATTTTTACAAGAGTGCTTGAAGGACTGTCGTAATCAGGAAGCTTTATCTGACGGACCTGCTTGTCCGACAATTTTGATTTAAGAAGTTCGATTTGTGTTGACTTGCCGCTGCCGTCAAGACCTTCAATAACTATTAATTTACCTTTCATTACATATCACCTCTATTATATTATAACTATTTTTTCAATATAATCAACTACAAAAGGTTACAAATTTCCGCAAAAGAAAACGCAGCTCGTAAGAGCTGCGTAAATCTTACCATTTATTATGTACTCTTTCAGCGAATACCAACTTGTCTTTAATCTCAATAACTGTTCCGTCATCAAGAGTTGCAGTACCTGAAATCAGTCCGAAAACCTGATGAGGAATCATACAGATTACCTTAAGATCAATTGGTGCAACACGGTCAATAATTGGCTTGAAACTCATTTCAAAACGACCGTCGTTACTGGTGAATGTCCAGTCAGACATATAATCAAAGTCACCGTTTTTCATCGGGATATTAAACTTGACCTGATCAAGCTTATGTGACTTCCCGTTGTAGAAAAGCATATTCTCACTTGCTGCAGATGTATTGCCGAAACCATATCCGATATTAAATCCGAAAACATTTCCGTCATCAAGAACCATCTGTCCGCTGCCCCAATACCAGGTATTGTCATATGTCCATACGCCACGACCCCAGTCAAGTGTTCCGAGAGCTTTATTCTCTTCGTTGAAAACCCAGTTTATGTCATCAAACTTAACAAAACCTTCAGCTCTCATACAGTTGATTTTCTGATTGTAATAGAAATGTTTGTCCTTGTCAAAGGGTGTAGCAATAACCATACTTTCTTCAGGACAATCTGAAAGCACAACATCAAAAGTCAGAGTTTTTCCACTGTTGCAGAAATTATCATATTTACCGAACAGATGTCTTTTTACTCCGTCATTATTGAAAGTAATATCAAGTGTGCCTGCTTTTGTGCTGACGTCGCCTGATACACTTGTTGACGGCATATTGACTTTACCAAGCAGTAAAATTCCAAGCTCACTGTCGTTCATCTGGAAAGGATCATCACCAAACTTCAATAAAGAAACAGACAGACTGCTGACATAACCTACATCAGAAACCGTAAGGCAAAGACCGTAATCCTGAGTACCGATATAATAATAATCCCACTCTTTGATTCTGAGTTTGTTTGCTTTTATGGCATTGCGGTCATATTTCCAGAACAGTTTTTTAGCAAAGCCCGGTTCAGCTATATTGCCTTTTGAGTCAAGCAAGGGCTGTTCTGCAGTAATTTCGTGCTGAGTGAATTCAAACATATAATCACCTTATTTTCTCATATTAGCAAGGTCACGATAATTGATAAGCTTGAATCCTAATGATTCAATGTGCTGTTTTGTCTGCGGATCTTTAAGAATCTGATACTCCCAGACTCTTCTCTGCCATGCACCTGTTGTGCCCTTAAGATCATCTGTTTCAAGGGACGGATGCATATATGTTTCCGTAACAGCACCGTCGGGGAAATGTCTGTAAAGCTCGTAGATATACTCTTTGAAATCATCGTAACTGTTGTCCTGCGGTCCGCCCCATTCGTTAGGAATGAGGAAATCAGGAATAGCTACACCCTTCATATCAGCATAAGAAACGATATTTGAAAGCAAGCCCTTAACCATTTCCTTGTCAACCTTGATTTCGAGCATAGTGTTATCAAACACTTCATCAGGTAAGATTTTTGGGAAACGGAAAGGAAGACCGTACTCGGATGCAACATCAAACGCAACATTGAGAAGCTCGAAACGACCTGTTTCAATTCCGTAAATTGAACCCATATGATTATCAACATGAGACGGATTTTCAAGGCCGAGTTTCTTGAGTCTTTCAATCTGTGCGCGGCATTCCGATTCAATTTCATCGAGATCGGCATTGAGTTCAACCTGATCACTTTCATGATAGAAGAACCCATCCTCATCTCTTAATGAATCGGTATTTGATGCACCTACAGGTGCCCAACGGTACTTACTCCATTCACTTGTGAAAGTCCAGTGAACACCTATACCGAGTTCAGGATTTGCTTTTGCAAACTGAGCTGCTTCCGGAGCCCAAGCGCAGGGCGCCATAATCGTTGATGACGTTAAAGCACTGTTCGGATCTTTAAAAAGATCCATAACAGCAAGGTTTGCACCTCTACACATACCAAAGTCATCAGCATTTATAATAAGATACTTACTCATTTAAATCACCTTACTAATTATTTTTTAGCTTTTCTTGCTGCGATTTCTGCAACCATTTCGCTCTGTCTCTTTTCAGTTACTGTGTAGAAGAACATCGGAATCGCACAAGCAAACATACTGATAACACCCGAAAGGATAAGAACATCCCAGAGAGCATCGGGATTAGCAACTTCATAAGTTCTTGCATTAATGCCTGCAATGCTCATTGAAAGTACGCCGATGAATGCACCTACAGCCATACCGATCTTGTTGATAAGTGTCTGCATAGCGAAGCAGATACCCTCGCCTCTTTCACCTGTCTTCCACTCAAGGTAGTCAACAGTATCGCCGATCATAGCATATGTCATAATGTTGTTAACACCCTGTGGAATACCAAGAAGAACAAGACCAATTGCACTGATAATGAGCTTCCAGGGTGCATCATATCCGACAAAATACATTATAGCCATTACTACACCACCGAAAAGGTGAACTGCAATATACGACCATTTCTTTGTAAACTTCTTTGACATCCACGGAACAAGAATTGATGCAACAAGTCCACCGGGAACAACAAGAAGTGTAATTACGCCATACAAACCTTCGTTCTGAAGGATGTATTTCGCAAAGTAAAGACCGCCTGTATATGAATATACCATTCTTGCGCCGCCGAGAACACCTGAAAGAACAATAAGGAGAAGCTCTTTGTTCTTGAACAAAAGCTTAAGATTGTGGCCGAATGACGGCGGATTCTCGTTTGATGTGAAGCGTTCCTGAGTGTTCTTAAAACCGTAGAAGAACATAGGAATAGCCAAAACTACAAGAACAACTGCACTTATGAAGTAAACCCATTTAAGAGTATCGGCATTGGCAATTTCCATACCCTGTTTAACCGTACCGATAAAAGTTTTGATAGCGTCATCTTCGCTGATTCCCTGATTAGCAACCATATTAGCAATAGCTTCAGCTTTGTGCTGTGCAATAAGAGCTTTATCGGCAACTGTGTCAGCGTATTTGAATTTTTCTGTAACAGCGCCAGTAATCATCGGGATAAAAACAGTAACAATACCGGCACCAACCGTACAGAACATACGTGCAACGGTAAGAATATTACCTCTTACAACCGTGTCATTTGTAAGACAGGTAGAAAGACCCCAATACGGAACGTCAGCAATAGTATAAATAACACTCCAGATAACATAGATAACAGCAATTGTAACAAACGCCTGTATTGTTTGTGTTCCGTTATAAACATTTTCAGCACTGAAAATCGGCAAGAAGCAAAGAATTGTCATAATGCCGATAGGAAATGCCATCCATTTAAGATAAGGGCGGCATTTACCCCACTTTGTACGGGTTTTATCAACAACTGAACCCATAATCGGGTCATTTAATGCATCAAAAACACGGGTGCCAAGCATAAGTAACGCAACAGCAATAGCACCACTCATCGTACCGACAGTAACACCGTCAGCACCGAAAAGAAGCGCGTCCGTCATAAATACCGTTATGTACGAACCGATAATTGTACAAATAAAATTCTGTCCAAATCCGGCTACGCTATAGGCCAAAGCCTCTTTGGGTTGTACGCCGACACCGGGTGTGGTGCCGAACAATGAATGTAAAGAAAACTTTTTCTTCATTTCAAGACCTTCTTCCGCAAATTTTGTTTATTTTACCACATTTAAATCCTATTTGTAAATATATAAAAATAAAAACCTACTATAATGACAAAATTACAGTAAGGTTTTTATCAAAAACAACTATGAAAATTTACCGATTAAGTTTTAATCCTGTTCTTTATATTCTCAAATATTTCAATTACCTTAAATCGAGGCTCAAACTTTGGACTGGAGGTTACTAATTTAATCTCATTTTTATTTAAAACAGATTTTAAAACAGCATCATCATCTGCAGCGGAAAGACACATAGGCGGAAACATCACGCACCACCAGTTTTTTCCTTTACCTTCACCTATTCTTACAATCAAAGAAAGATATTTGCCTGCAGGTAACGTAACACTTTCATATGTTCTTGTATTGAAATGTTCTTTGTCGATGGTTATTTCAACATCATAGTCAAATCCGTATTCACTGACAACTCTTTTTGCAGTTTCGGTAAGCGTATTGATTTGCGGTGTGATTCTTTCAACGGCGTTATCAATATTAACGCTGCCGTTAAAAAGTTCTGCACCTTCTTCAAGAACAGCATCACGCACTTCAAGTTTAAGTTTTTGATCCTCTTCACTGTCCGAAGCAGCTATTACGTGTAAGCGAAGTACCTCACTACGAATTTGCTCAGCCGTATCCGCAAAAGACATAACACCAAAAATAACACTGATTATCAGAGCAAAAGCTATTGAAATTTCAATTCTTTTTAATAAAAACATACAGTCAACTCCCCGTTTAATTTGAAAGGATTGTTGACTGTATATTTTCAATTATTCATAAACCGCTAAAATTTCCTTTGTCTTTTCAACGAGAGCATCCGAAAGATTCTTTGGAGAAAGAACCTTGATATCGGCACCGTACTGCATAATCCAGCTGATAAGGCCGTTGCTCAACTCAACATCCGCCTTGAACACGAAATGATTTTCATCATAAATTTTCAACGGAATTTCATCGCCGAATTTTTCAAGTATATCATCGATAATTCTGTTATCACAGCAAAGTTCAATTTCACCAGATTCGCCTGTAAACATATTGAATATCTTGTTAGAGTAATCTGCCGTATCGAATTTATCCGTGTACTTTGATACTTTCGAAAAATGTTTTGATGATGAATCGAGAAGCTTTACCTGAGAAATTCTGTCAAGTCTTAGGTGCATCAGATTATTATATTTATCATTGTTACAAACAAGATAATAATGATCATTTGACCAAAGCAAAGAATAAGGATTAATAAGAAAAACCTTTCCTTCACTTTTCTTAAGATATCTGTTTTCAAGCTTTCGTTTAGCGTAAGTAATCTGAACTTGCTTTGACTTTTTGATTGCATCATCAAGTGCCTTAATGATTTCGTATAAATCTTCTTTTTCAGACTTGAAACTGCTTTCGACATATATCTGCTCTCTGAGTTCTTCCTCCTGAAATTCACTCAGAAGATTTCCGATTTTATAAATAAGAGCTTTAGTCTTTCTTGAGGAAATAAACTTTGCCGCCTGTACAGCATCAATAAGAAGTCGTACTTCTGCTGTGTCAAACTTACGTTCATTAAGATAATAACCACGCTTAGGTGAGCGAACATTAACGATATCCATACCGTATTCTTTCAACGCTTCAATATCGCTGTAAATCGACTTTCTTTCACAGTTTATACCGTATTCCAACAAAAGATCACACAGTTCATTGGCTGAATAAACATGATCTTTATCAGTTTGTCTGGTGAAAATATCGTGTAAAAACAGAAGTTTGATTTTGTTAAGCTCTTTACCCAAGGTTGTTCACCTCAATATTTCATTTTACTGTTGATCTGCTTAATTGTATGTTCATCGATTTTAACAAGCTCACGGTCATAAGTAAGAATTCCGTTTACTTCAAATTCAACATCACTTACCTGAGTATAAACAGTTGCACAAAGCCCTTTGGCAATTTTAGGAATAATCTGCTTTTCGAAAAGACTCTTATAAGCTTTAGTCAGAGAAATTTTATCCTTAAACATAATATAACCAAAGCTCTTTTTTGCATTCCACATATGGTTTTCAATTTTTCTGCTGTATCCGCCAAACTCAGTAAGAGCAAAGGGTCTTCCGTCATTTTTGCGCATCGTTACAGGAAGAATATAGCGGTGCATACTGTTGATTTCAGGACCGCTCTGGTCATGCCAGCCACTTGCATGGTCAACAATTCTTGAAGGATCATATGCTTTAACTTCGGTACCGATTCTTTTAGCGTCAAACTGACCCCATGCTTCGTTAAAAGGCACCCAGCAGCCGATAGACGGGAAATTATATAAATTATCTATCGTTTCATACATTGCCTTCTCATGTTCAATTCTGCACTCTTCGGGTGCAACTCTGAACAAATTGTAATTAGAGTCGTTTGCCTTTCTTATACCGATATTTGGCAAGAAACCAACAACAAAATTATCAATCTTTTCAGCACCGCAGACCATATCCTGCCATACGATCATTCCAAGTCTGTCACAATGATAATACCATCTGTGCGGTTCAACTTTAATATGTTTTCTCAACATATTAAATCCAAGCTCTTTCATCTTCTTGATATCATAAATCAGAGCTTCATCACATGGTGCAGTAAGTCCGCCGTCACTCCAATAGCCCTGATCAAGAAGACCGTTCTGAAAATATGGCTTATTATTAAGGCACAGACGTGGTATACGCTTACTGTCATAACCAACACTAAACTTTCTCATACCGAAATAACTTGTAACAGCATCAAGGATATTGCCGTTTTCGTCGCAAAGTGCCAATGCAATATCATAAAGGAACGGATCTTCAGGGCTCCAGAGCTTCTGAGATTTGATATTTATTACTGCATTCTCGCGTTCAATCTCACCCGCAAAGATAATCTTGTCACCATCTTTTACAATAGCTTTAATCTTTGCATCACCATTAAAGTCAGTTGAAATTTTTACAGAAGAATTATCAATATCTGGAGTTATTTTTATCTTTTTAACGAAAATATCGCTAACCGGCTCAAGCCATACCGTCTGCCAGATACCACTTGTAGCCGTATACCAGAAACCTTTACTTTCACGGACCTGCTTACCTCTGTCCTGCCAATACGCATCAGTAGGATCATAAACACGCAGAATCAATTCATTTTCTCCACTGATAATTGCGGACGTAATATCAACAGAAAACGGTACATAGCCGCCCTGATGTTCAGCAACTATCTTTCCGTTGACATAAACCAAACACTTCCAGTCAACAGCACCAAAATTAAGGATTACATTTTTACCTTCAAAGCAACTGTCAAGAACAAACTTTTTTCTGTACCACAAATAATCGTTTTCAGTAACGGTTATTCCGACACCTGAAAGATAGCACTCCGGCGCAAACGGTACAATAATTTCGCCGTCATATTTTTCAGGTAATGATTCATTCATACCTGTAATTGCATATTCAAACCTACCGTTGAGGTTCTGCCAGTCTTTTCTTACAAGCTGGGGTCTGGGATACTCAGGCAACGGACAATCAAGGTTAACACTGTCCGTCCATCTTGTTTTTAATTCAATCATGTTGTCAACTCCCTAAAAGATTTAATTGCGTTGTCTTCAGCTTCCTGAAGCCAATCCTGAGCTTCTTCAACGCCTTTCGGAGAAGCATCAAAAATTTTCTCACAAATAACAGACTTATCTGTTGAATCATATGAATACTCACCATTATAATGTGCTGCATTGAGCAAGAGACCGTCATCGTTTTTACTCAGCCAGACACGATACCTGAATGTTTTGTTTTCAATATTACCTAAAACAGGATCGCATCCCATTGAGCCGGAATAAATATTGCCATCACCCCTGAATGGAATATTCCCCAAAAACCATATGTAGTTAGGTAATTTAACCATACGTCACCTCGTTATCGCCTAAACAATTGCGATTTAATCTTAATGAATTTGTAAAGCACAAAAATCATAAAAGGCTTCTTTTTTCTGATAAATTTATTTAGCAACTCATCAGATTTTACTTTAAATGTTTTATATTCGTCGCTGGTTATGTATAAAAAGTAAAACTGTTTATCGTTAAGAATTTTTTTAATATATTTAACTGAATCAACAATCTTCATATACGTTGCAGCTGTTTTGAGCGAAATGAAACTTTTATACAAAAAAACTGAAACCAGTTGATTATACACATTTTCATAATCACAATCAATTTCTTTAAAATAATCCGATTGCCATTTAAAAATAAAGCTGTGAATATCAAAACCCTTCGGCACAACAGAAGTTGTATTATTTTCGTTTACAAAATAATAATAAACTTCATCCGAAACGAAAGAAACTGAACTGCAATAACGGAGATAAGTATAAACAAAAACCATATCTTCAGCGTATTTTAGTTCAACCGGAAATAAAATACTGTTTTCAACAACCATTGAACGTCGGAACAACTTTGCCCAACACGTAAAAAAGAACTGATTTGAGGAAGAAAGCATCGGGATTAATTTATCCTTTATGTCAGCAATTCTGTAAACACCAGATTCAAAACATTCAAGAAAGTCGGATTGCCCGGATGTATTGGAATTATGTCTTGCACATATGATATCGGCTTTGTCTTGCGAAAGCATCTTATAGAAAGAATCTTCAAGCAAATAGTCATCACTATCAAGAAAGAATATCCAATCACCTTCTGCAGCCTTTATACCGTTGTTGCGTGCCGCAGAAACACCACTGTTCTGCTGATGAATGACTTTAATATTATCATACAAGTTATCATACTTGTCACAGATTTGTGAAGATCCGTCAGTTGAACCGTCATCAACCAGAATAAGCTCATTTTCATAAAAATCCTTCTGATTTATAACCGATTCAATCGCTCTCACTAAAAACATTTTACAATTATAGACAGGAACAATTACAGATACTTTTATCTTCATACAATCCCTACTTATTCATCAAAAAATTTTTTGAACAAGGAACCAAGTCCTGAACTTGCCTCAGCCTCAGGTTCATCTTTCTCGTTAGTATTTTGAGCCACAGAAGTCTTAAGACTGTCTACTTTATAAATGAATATAACCGATGAATTCATATTACTTGCTTTTGTAGTGAATATTGTGTATCGTTTACCCAATTCAATCCATGCTGTCATTTTTGCCGTAATTTCATCAGCGTCACCGGTTATTGTAGCAAACTGAGAGATACTTCCGATTGCAAAAGAACCTTCAAGACTTGAAACAGCCGAATCGATTGATGCAAGAGCATTACTGTCTGCAAGGACCTGAAGTGCGTCGATAACATCTTTGTTTTCGTCAATTGCTTTTTGAAGTTCATTCAGCGTTGCAACAGTCTGCGGAAGATTATCGATCGCCCTCTGTACCTCAGGGTTATTAAGATCATCTGACATCTGTTTTAACAAATCAAGACCTTCCTGGATTTTAGCTGCACTCGCTTCATCACCGAACAAGCTGTTAAGGACTGCAAGTGCGTCTTCAATACCTTCAAAATCAGCACTTGAAATGTAGTCGGTAAGAATCTGGATAGTCTGCATATTCTGAGGAGTTGCAAAATTATCAAGAAAATCAATAAGGGCTCTATTTTCAGCATAAAGCTTCGCTGCTCTTCCGACAAGATCGCTCAACTCAGAAATTTTATTGGGATTTGAAGTCAAAGCAGACAACAATCTGTCCGCATCAATATCCTGTAACGACTTCTGAACAGCACTTAGTTTTGAAAGATTTTCTCTTACATCGTCCATTGAAGTCGAAATTGAGTTAAGACCAAGATCAAGGGAAGCAATCGGCAAAGCCGCGAACATAAAGTTTCCGATTTCAAATTCAGTTACATCAGCAGAAACAACAAATGTATCGTTGAAAGAGTACTGAATCTCAGTGTTTGCGTTCTGTGTTATATCGGCAAGACCAAGGCTTTCGTTGATTCCCGGGAAACCAACCATAACAGCAAACTGATTGTTGCCGTTACCAACTGTTTTACCGTTCGAAACACTGATGTTCTGAAATTTCGACTCATTAAGTGCAGTTCCGCCAACAACAACCATCGGAGTGTACATAACAACATCCTTGCCGTTAACCTTAACCACTTCATTCTTAGTGTTTATCATTTTTATGACAATCTGCACATGGCCGCTTTTACCGATAAGATCCGCAGCAGAAATAGGCATACCGTTCAACGCATATGTAATTTGGAATTGCAACGGAAGCGGAGCATTTGTCTTTCCCTGATAATAAAGATCCGTTGTGTCCATATGCCAGCGAAGATTACGGCCGCTGACATCCGGTACTGAATCATCTTTGATGTTTTCAATCTGAGAAAGATTAGTAACATCATCGACATATACCTGACCTTGTGTAGTATGAAGCCAGTCACTTACAATGGTCTGTGTCACTTTTCCTGAATTATCAAGATTTACATAAACAGTCTCATTCTTTGTAACCATACCTGCAGGCAAATTATACTTTACCTGCTCTTCTGAAGCTTCAGGAGTTTCTGTAACATCCTGTCCGACTTTAGAGCAGGAACAAAGAAACAACATCGCAATCACAAGAAAGAGAGCTGCAAATTTATTAAACTTCTTCATTTGTGGTTTCCTCACATTCATTAGTCTGAGTTAAAGGGATGTTAACAAATCCCGTATTCTGCTCAAAAGCAACCTGCGGTATAGGTTGAACTGCAGCAGTATTTTCAGGGGACCACTCTTTTGAGGTTCTTGAAATAAATTTTTCAAAGAAAATCAATAATGGTGTAAGCACAAAAATGATTATCAATGCGCTGATTATCGAGCCACGTGCAAGAAGTGCACACAACTCCTTAACGATTGAAATACTTGAAACAAGGTAAACACCAATTGTTACAACAAAGAACACAACCGCACTCTGGAATACCGAATGCATAGCCTCTGTAGCCGCTTTTCTGACAGCTTCAAACTTATTTTTACCGCTTCTTATTTCTTCTTTGAATCTTGAAGTAAGAAGAATTGCATAATCGACGGTAGCACCAAGCTGAACACACGAAATGACCGTCGGTGCAAAGAACGAAATCGATGTTCCGAAGATTGTTGAAATCGACTCATTAATCAAAATCGCGAATTCAATCGAAAGAATAAGAATAATGGGAATAGAATACGATTTAAACAAAATGGCAATAATTATAAATATTGCAAGAATGGAAACAATGCTTGTTACAGTGAAGTCTGTCACGGTGATATCAACAAGATCACTGTACATTGCACCTTCACCTGTAATGAATCCGTCGGGGTCGTATTCCTTGAGAATTGAATACATTTCTTCAACCTGTTTGTTTGAGGGTTCAGTAGCTGCTTCAAATTCAGAATTCACAAGCATGATCTGATATCCGCCCTGTTTTATAACATCGGTAATTCCATCCGGCATTATTGAATCTGGAATAGATGACCCAATAAACTGATTATAGGCAAGCATTGAAGTTATACCATCAAGTTCGCTTATACGGTTTTCCATTTCAATAAGTTTTTCAGCAGAAATCGAATCATTGACAACAACAAAATGGGATGTCTTCATATTGAACTCTTCCTTCAGCGTATCAAGAGCAACAACCGAGTCAAGATCATCCGGCAAAGTTGAGGTAATGTTATAGTACTTCTTTACGTTAGCTGAAAGAATAATTGCAGGAATCAATAATACAGCAAAAGCAATAACAAATGCTTTTCTGTTTTTTATTGAAAAATCAATCAATTTAGAGAAATCCGGTGAGAACACCTTGTGTTTCTTTTTATTAATTTTTTCGTCAAAAACAAGAAGATACGCAGGCAAGATTGTAACAGCAGAAACAACACCGATAACAACACCTTTAGCCATAACTATACCGATATTAAATCCCAGAGAAAGTTGCATAAAGCATAAGGCAATAAAACCGAACACAGTAGTAGTTGAGCTGCCTATAAGAGATGTCACAGATGCTTTTAGCGTCTTAGCCATAGCTTCTTCTTTGGTTGCGGACAGCTTTTTTTCTTCTTCAAATCTGTTAATAACAAAAATTGAATAGTCCATTGTAACCGCAAGCTGAAGAATTACACCAACACACTGTGTGATATACGAAACACCGCCGATTATCCAGTTTGTGCCCATATTCAAAAGAACAGTAATTCCAAGTACAAGCATCATTATGAACGGCAGAATATAAGACTCCATCGTAGCAAGCATAATAACAAGAACAAATACAATCGCCAGTGCAATATACAAAGGAAGTTCTCTGTTTGTAATTTCTTTAATATCAGCATTAATCGGAGTAAGACCGCTGAGTAAGCATTGCTGCTGAGTTACCTTTTTGATTTGTGATACTGCTTTGATAACATCTTTTGATGTGCAATTCGGGTTAAACTGCACAAACATCATTGTATAGCTTCCATCCTGACTGTAAAAAACATTTCTGACTTCATCAGGCATAATATCAAATGGTATGCTTGTATCAATCAAATCATCATACCATAAAACCGAAGCAACATTTTCAACCTCAGCAATTTTCTCTTTAAGCTTGACTACCCTTTTTGACTGCATATTTTCAACGATAACCATCGTTGCTGAATCAACGTGATAAGTTTCGCTCAAAACCTGCTGACCTTTAACTGAATCGAGTTGATCAGGAAGGTAAGAAAGAAGGTCATAGTTAACATCAGTAAATATATATCCGATCAAGCTGGGTACAAGAAGAATCAGAGATATAATTATAACCAGCTTTGGTTTTTTTGATATAAACTCAGATATTTTATCCATGCTATTCTCCTATTAATATAAAAACCTTGTAAAAAGATGAAATACCGAAAAAATATAGGTTACGAAGCTGATGCCTATTACTGCAGAAAGCGCAACAAGTACCGCATTGATTTTCTCATATTCATCAGCATTCATAATGTATCTCATAATAGACGAAAACTTCTTGCCGTAAAGATCAAAGTAGCTCATCGTATATGTTCTGAATGTAGATGTATCGTTTTCATCAAGTTCAAAAACGCGAATTCCGCGTGAAACCATATTTCCGTAGCTTCTGAAAGAAGCACCCGGAGTCTGCACGATATTCACACCGTCAATTTCTGCAGTGAAACAGTTAAGGTGATCGTGACCGAAAACAAGAGCACAAACATCACCACGTCTGCGAATTGCATCAAGCTGACCGAAATCCTCCGATGTTGTTTCTGCATACTCAAAAGCAAAACCGGAAGCTTTTTCATCGTTAAGTTTATAGAACCTTCCGTCTCTGCACTTAACAGCAAACTTGTCATTCTCATCACATTCAATAAAAAGATCTTTTGTCTGAGGAACGGGAATATGCTGAAACATAAGCGACATCACGGGAGAACCGTTTTCTTTTTCAAGTTCTTTACTCCTGTTTTCGTACCATTCAATGGTTTCAGGTTTTACATATTCAAAACAGTTATTGCCATTATCATCAGCACCTGCAGAATCAAGCATCCAGATATTATAAGCAAGCTTGTCCGAGGATGATGAATAAATAGGGATGTTGTATGTATCACAATCAATGTTGTCATTTTCAAGGTTGTACGGTACGCAATAACCGTATGAACCGTAAATTTCAGCCTGTTCTTTCTTTGATATGCAATTCATATCATCGTGATTACCATAAACAAACGCAAAAGGAATCTTTCTTTTTTCAATCGGATTCAGAAGATGACCGAGAGCTTTTTTCATTCTTTTTAAAGTGCCTTTTTTCGTCTTAACGTTCTTACGGTTACCTATGGGAGCATCATTAATATGATTGCCGAGAATATTGTCACCGGTAAGTACAATCAGATCGGGATTAATTTTATCATAAAACTTGTCAAGCATCTTAAACATACCTCTTCTGGGTATGTGCATATCCTGTGCATCACTGACCTGAAGTATCACAAACTTGCCGTCTGAATTAAATTTTAATTTTTCGTTGTACATATACAAACCCACTTTCTATACAAAGTTAATTGTATCACACTCAAGCCCGTAATGCAAGAAAAAGAGAATGGAAAAAACCGCCCGAGGCGGTTTTTTATGTAATATCATCCTGCTTTTTAATTTTAAAAATAAACCGAAGAAATCCTTTTAAAAATTTAGGTGATTCCAACATTACAACCTTCATAGCTATCCCCCGTTCATTTAGCTACAATGATTCCGAGAACAATGATAACAATCGAAAGAATTGCAACTGTAAAAGTTTTGGGACACATTAGCGAAATAAGCATTCCGAGCCCGAAAGCCGTGAAATACAATCCAATTCTGTTCTGATAGCATCTGTTTCTCCGCATAAAAACACCACCATAGCTTTTACTATCATACTATGGTGGTGTCAAAATTTTGTTACAGTTGCCAATCCTTTAAATCCTTTACTTCATTGTATAAAGAAATGTAACTTTCATGTCTTGATTGTGAAATTTCGCCGTTGTTTACAGCTTCAACGATTTTACAGCCTTTATCATTGATATGCGAACACGAAGTAAATTTACATAACCCCAGATAATCCGAAAACTCCGGAAAACACTCAGCAAGCTCATCTTTCCTGATAATGTCATTGGTTTCAAAATCGAGAGAAGAAAACCCGGGAGTATCCGCTATATAGCCGTTTCCTACCTTAAATAGCTCAACGTGACGGGTTGTGTGGCGTCCTCTTCCGAGTTTTTTACTGATTTCGGCTGTTTCAAGAGCAAATCCCGGTTCGATGCAATTAAGCAAAGATGATTTACCTACACCTGAGTTTCCCGTAAAAACACTTATAGAACCATCAAGGAACTGAATAACCTCGTCAACACCCTGATTGTTTTTGTTGGAAACAACAAAAGTATCTATCCCTGTTGATGTATATTTCTCGCTGTACTCGGAAGCACTGTATAAATCATCTTTTGTAAACACAATTACAGGCTTCACGCCTTTATGATAAGCAACAGCCGTAAGCCTGTCAATTATAAGAAAGTTCGGCTTAGGATCACATGTTGAAGAAACTATAACCAGGTTATCAACATTCGCAATTGGAGGTCTGTTGAAAGAATTCCTGCGTTCATTAATCTTATCAATTGAATTTTTACCGTGCTCATCAACAGTGATTTCCACGCTGTCGCCGACAAGAGGAGTAATTCTTTCTTTTCTGAAAACACCTCTTGCCTTGCATTCATATATTTCGCCGGCGACCTCTACATAATAGAAGCCGCCGATGCCTTTAACAATAGTACCTTTTAATTTCAATTTATATCACCAAGTGTAAGACTGATAGTGACCTGCGAAGGATACTGTAATCCCGCAGCCGGATACTGAGATGCAACAATGGTACCGTCGCCAGTTATACTGATTACAGATTCATCGAAACCGGCAGCAACCATTTTTTGTTTAGCATCCTCAGGGGTATCACCTAAAACATCCGGCATTACAATTAAAGTTTCAGCCGTTGTTGACTCTGTGGTTGTATCCTCTTCATAGTTATACAGTGAAATATTCTTAATCTCTCCGGGCACAGATACAAAATCAATATCACAAGTATAATACACTTTACCGTTAATAAATAACTTTAAGTTTGAATCCGACTTATATCCCTCAACATCAACGCTGTATGACGAACCGTCAAGTGACACTGTCTCTGAAATGACCATAACTGAATCAAGGCTGACGGTAATCGAACCTAAAGCGCCGGTATTGGGCAAAGACACATTAATCGTCACATTCTGAACAACTTTCATACCAAGGCTTACAGTAAGAGTAACCTCAGAACCCTTTGGTATCTTTGTATCCTTCGGAACTGAGCTTTTGATTACATAGTCCTTCTTAATTGTATCATCATAGTCATACTGAACAGCTACATCAAAACCGCTTGATTTCAGGAGCTGAGTTGCGCCGTCTTTTGTGAGACCGGTCACATCCGGCATTGGTACAAGCTCAACGTTATTTGAATTGTAAGAAAGATACGTAACAGTTACAGTTGAATTAATATAAACTTTTTCACCTGAACCGGGAGTAATATCAATAACTGTACCGGGTTCAACTCCCGAAGACTCATACTCGGAAGTATAAGCAATCTCTTTGTCGACGACATTGAGTTTAAGATCAGACAATGTATTTCTGACAGTAACATAATCCTTACCCTTAAGTTCAGAAGGAATTGTCACCATTTCTTTACCTGTCGCTATAACTAACTCAATTACTGTCTTTTCAGGATTGATTTTCTCACCTTTAGCCGGTGTTTGTTCAAGTATTGTATTAGGAGTAACCGCAGTATCGAGTTTCTCGGTAATTGTGAATACAAATTCGGAATATTCCTTTTCAAAGACCTCTTCTGAATACTCTTTACCGACAAAATCAGGCACCTTGACCGTTTTATCACCTAAGCCGAGTATTAAAGATATACCGGCAACAAGAAGAATAACCAGAGCTGCAATTACACCGATAAGAATAGGAATTGTCCTGTTTTTTGTTTCAGGTTCATCATCATCTTCGTCGCTGTCTTCAACTTCATATGCAGTTACAGCACCCGTAACATTAGGTATATATTTTGTTGGTTCATTATTTGAATAACTGTAATCAAACTGGATTGAAGGATTTCTTCTGAATTCTTCAAGGTCAAGAAGCATTTCTGCCGCAGATTGGTAGCGATCATACGGATTTTTCTGCATAGCCTTAATAATAATCTGCTCAATACCAACAGGTATCTGAGGATTAATAGCGCGTGGCATAACAGGATCCTTCTGCAACTGCATAATCGCAACCGATACTGTATTATCTGATTCAAAAGGTAATTTACCTGTCAACATTTCATAAAGCATAACGCCGACAGAGTAAATGTCCGCTTTATCGTTTGTAACATCACCACGTGCCTGTTCAGGGCTGATATAATGAACAGAACCGATTGCAGAATCCGTCATTGTGCGAGTTTCACTTGCAAAGAATCTTGCTATACCGAAATCCGTAACCTTGATGACACCGTTTTCAAGCAAGAGAATGTTCTGCGGTTTGATATCTCTGTGAACAATACCCTTATCATGAGCATGCTGCAACGCTCTGAGAACCTGCATAATAAAGAATACTGCCTCACGGTGACTGACTACACCCTGCTGTTGAATGTATTCTTTAAGGGTAATTCCCTCAACATATTCCATTACTATGTACTGAAGGCGGTCGCCATAGCTGACATCAAAAACCTTAACAATGTTCATATGAGAAAGAACTGCAATAGCTTTTGATTCATTCTTGAATCTTCTTCGGAATTCTTCATTAGCAAGGAATTCTTCCTTAAGAATCTTAACGGCAACTATTCTGTCATCAATATTGTCGTAAGCTTTATTAACAACAGCCATGCCGCCTACCCCGATGATTTCACGAATTTCATAACGTCCGTCAAGTCTTTTTCCTACATAATTCTGCATATTTCTACCTCCCCCGTTATCTGTCGGTAACAGTTACAACCGTGACATTGTCACCGCCGCCGTTGCGGTTAGCTTCATCAACAAGCACATCTGCCAACGAATAACTGTCATAGGTATTACATATTTCCTTTATTTTTGAATCTTCAACGAAGTTTGTGAGTCCGTCACTGCAAAGAAGAACTATATCACCCTCGTTGTAAATTTCCTGACTGTAATCAATACGGATTGAATCATCAACGCCAATAGCTCGTGTAATTACATTTTTCTGCGGGTGATCCTTTGCTTCTTCAGCCGAAATCTCACCTCTGTCGAGCATAAGTTGCACAACTGAATGGTCATTTGTCAGCTGCGTTATACTGTCTTTTGTTACAACATAAATTCTTGAATCACCGACATGAGCTATGTATAACACATCATTTTTAATTATTGCAAGAACAACTGTTGTTCCCATTCCCTTGAGGGAAGAATCGTTTCTTGAATGCGAGAAAACAGTTGCATTTGCAGCTTCAATTGCAGAAACAATAAGATGCTTGATTGAATTGTCATTCATCGCCTGGTGATAGCCAAAATTAAGCTTATCAGAAATTGTTTTAGCAGCAGATTCACTTGCGATATTACCGCCGTTAGCGCCACCCATTCCGTCACAGACAAGAGCCCAGGTAACACCGTCGGTAAATTCGCCTGTAAGGCAGAAATCCTGATTATTCTGTCTTACCGCACCTACATCTGACTTAGCAGAAACCTTCACTGTTTTCCCTCCTTTTCTTTTTTCTCTCGGACGTGCTTGCTTCGAAGCTGTCCGCACGAAGCATCAATATCAGAGCCAAGACTTCTTCGTATAGTTGTATTGACGCCTCTTGAATTCAATATATTCATAAAACGCTGTAAACGGTCGTTTGTGCTGCGTTTATGTTCACTTTCGTTAATTTCATTTGCAGGGATAAGATTGACATGGCATAACATCCCTTTAAGCAAGGACGCAAGTTCGTATGCACACTCGTCCGAATCATTAACATCCCTTATCATCGCATATTCAAATGATATACGTCTTGATGTTGAGTTAGTATAATCTTTACAAGACTCTATTAATTCTTTTACCGGATATTTCCTGTTAACCGGCATTACAGCGGAACGCATAGTATCGTTCGGTGCATGTAATGAAATAGATAGTGTAAGCTGAAGTTTTTCTTCAATTAAATCATAAATACGAGGAACAATACCGCAAGTTGAAAGTGAAATGTTTCTCATTGAAAGATTGAGGCCCTTTTCATCACTTGCAAGCTTGAGGAAACGGATTGTATTGTCATAATTATCAAGCGGTTCACCCATTCCCATCATAACAACATGGGAAACACGGATATTCATATCACGTTGAGCCGCATGAATCTGACCGAGGATTTCAGAAGGCATAAGACTTCTTACACATCCGCTTTTTGTTGAAGCGCAGAAAGTACAACCCATTCTGCACCCAACCTGTGATGAAACACAAAGAGTATATCCGTACTTATATTTCATCAAAACCGACTCGATGAAATTACCGTCATAAAGTTTAAACAGATATTTAACCGTTGAATCGAGTTTAGAAACCTGCTTAAGTTCAATCTCGCAACTTCTTATCGGATACTTTTCACTAAGTGTATTTCGCAAGGCTTTAGGTAAATTTGTCATTTCATCATAGCTCATTGCGCCATAAACCTGAAACCAATCAAATATCTGCTTCGCACGGAACTTAGGCTCGTTCAACGAAGCAACGACATTTTCAATTTCAGGTAAACTCATTGATTTAATGTCAAAGTCAGGCAAATTTACACATCCTTAATTTTTCTGAGACCTGCAATAAAAAAACCGTCACAGCCGTGCAAATGCGGCATCAAAGAAACATAATCAGTTTTTTCAGCATATCTTTCAAGTTCAGGTAACACAGTAAAGGTTTCAAAATTGCTGTGTTCTGATAAAAATTTTTCTATAACGAATTCATTTTCTGCCTTATTCAGCGAGCAGGTTGAATAAATCAATGTGCCGCCTGTCTTAAGATATTTTGCAGAAACACAAAGAATAGAATACTGCAATTCAGGTAATTTGTCAACTTCAGCAAATTTCTTGTACCTGATTTCAGGCTTTTTTCGTATAACTCCAAGACCTGCACAAGGTACATCACAAAGGATTTTATCAGCCTTAGGAAGTTGATTGTTGAACCTTTCACCATCATTTACAGTAGCCTCAATGTTAGTGATTCCTAATCTTTCAGCACCGTTTTTTATAAGATTAATACGTTGCGGATAAAGATCCATCGAGTAAATCTTTCCGCTGTTGTTCATATTCTGTGCAATAGTAAAGCTCTTTCCTCCCGGTGCAGCGCAGATATCAAAAACAATATCATTTTCTGTGTCACCAAGCGCACTGCAACATAATTGAGATGCAAGATCCTGAACATGGAACAAACCGTCACGATAAGCTTTTGTTTTATGTAAAGCACCGCTTCCGCTGACAGTCATTGCATTCTCGATAAGTTCAGATTCAACCGCCTCAAATCCTTCATCCTTAAGAATTTTTTTGAGATTATTTGCATCTGTCTTCAACGTATTAACTTTAACCGTACTTTCAACTAAGCCAAATGTAGATTCAAGTAGCTTTACGGCATTTTCAACACCGTAATCTTTAATCCATAAATCACAAAGCCACTGCGGCGCTGAATATTTAACAGAAATGTCGTCAATCTCACTGATACCGTTAGAACTTACTTTTCTTAAAACTGCATTTACAAGGCCTGAAGCAAATGAAACGCCATTATTTTTTGTCAGCTTTACACTTTCATTTATAGCCGCTGATGCAGGAACCTTATCCATAAACAGAAGTTGATATGCACCCATTCGAAGTACTGTTAAAACCTGCGGTTTCAGCTTTTTCAAAGGCTGTTTAAGGTAAAGCGAAAGCTCATAGTCAAGAGTTATAAGTCTTTCAATTACTCCGTAAACCAAGGCAGAAGCAAAAGACTTTTCAACTTTCGGCAATTCTGATTTATCAAGAAAAGAATCAAGCACAAGGTTTGAATATGAGTTATCTTTTTGTATTCTGTTTAAAATTTCAAAAGCTGTCTGTCTTGCTGTTTTCATAAAAATCCTTATCTGCGTCTGTTATTGCCGAGTAATCTCGTAGCATAATACAAAAGATTAACAACTGCCGTAGCAAGTGCCGCAACATATGTCATTGCAGCAGCGGAAAGAACCTCTTTTGACGCTTTGAGCTCGTTTGAATTGAGCAGCTGCGATGAGCGAAGAACCTTTAGTGCTCTGCCTGAGGCGTTAAATTCCACGGGGAGAGTAACGAGCTGGAAAAAGGCTATAGCCGAATAAAGCAATATTCCGGCAAGCATAAGGGGCTCGCTTGCAACAATAAGCCCAATAAAGAATAGCGGAATTGATGCCACAGATCCAATTCTTGTTATTTTTACAAGGCCGGCTCTGAGCTTTATCGGGGCATATCCCTTTGCGTACTGTATCGCATGTCCTGCCTCGTGCGCGGCTACACCTATAGCAGCGGGGGAGGATGAATAATAAACGTCACGTGATAAGCGTATTACGTTTGCTCTTGGGTCGTAATGGTCGGAAAGATGTCCCTGAACAAGCTCAATGTTAACGTACATCAACCCATTTTCATCGAGAATGCGTCTTGCGGCAAGATATCCCGTCATTCCCCTTGAGGTCTTCATTTTTGAATATTTATTAAATGTGGACTGAACCTTTATTTGTGCCCATACTGATATTATGAAACCTGGAATTACTAAAAGGATTGTCCAGTCAAAGCTGAATAAACCGAAAATCATATTTTTTACCTTTCTCGTTTGTGATATTATGATAAAACATCACCAATTGAAATGTTTCGTCCGCGTATAAAATCCGAAGCATTCATTCTAGATTTGCCCTCGGGAAGTATTTTCAATAATCGGATAGAGCCTTTTCTGCAAGCAACTTGTATTCCGTTGTCAATGCTTACTACAGCACCTACGCAATCATGCTCGGTTTCTCTGTCAACGATTTGAGTTTCTATTACCTT
>JAZSID010000121.1:0-24063 GCA_045533625.1 Acutalibacteraceae bacterium
TACCGTTAACAGCAAACGTTGCTGTTTCCTTTGCCCTTGCCATTAAAGGCACAACGAAGAGCACTGACAATGTAAGGATTACTGCCAATACTTTAGAAAAAGTCTTTGTCATAATAACACCTCGTTCAAAATAGTTTGCGAGCTTATACCCACTTGTTGATATAATTCTACCACAATATAGTAATTTGTCAAGAAATACTGTGATCAAAAACCTTCATACAACAAAAATGAGGCAGACAAAGTCCGCCTCACAGTATTAATCAAATCAGATATAAAGGAACCATTCAAGAATACTTACAACGAAGTTAATAATATCCAACCAGAACCCTTCTGCCCCCCAAGTGTACATCCAGTCGATAAGTTTTTCAATCGGACTTACCGAAATGTGTTCAACATCAATTTTTTCTACAATCTCATTACCTGTCACACTGAGTGTAAGTTCTTCACTCAATTCTCCGTCTGCTGATACAAATGTACCCTCAGCAAAATAGAAATTGTATGTTTCAGCGTGATTAACGTAATTGTTAAACGGAACAAAAACAGTCACACCGCCACCCGGAGTAATAAGAGAACTGATTTCACCGGCATTAAAACTGAAAAGGTTGGAATTGGATGTTCCTGCCCCGACGGTAACAACCGCATCTTCCGCCAATGCTACAACATCTCCGTTGATAAGAATGGTGATTTTTTCTGCATAATCATCTTCCCAATTACCGCTGACATCATAAAGCGTGCCGCTTACCGAAACAGTTGAAAATTCTTCTGCGTTTACCATTACGGAAACAGTAAAAAGCATACTAACCGAAAGTACAAACGCCAAAAGTTTTGATAATGTCTTTGTCATAACAACACCTCTCTCTGAATTTTATAAGTTTATTTTAGCATAATACAGCCAAATGTCAATAATCACAGTTTCTAAGATATCAGGTTGTAAGTTTTGCATAGTTAGCCATAAGCTTCTTAGTGCCTGATTTATCAAATGCGATTTCAAGCAAGGTATCATTACCCACCGCCTGCGCAGAAAGAACAACACCTGTGCCGAAAACCTTGTGTTTAACCGTGTCGCCGACTTTGAACGATGCCGGTGATGTTGACGCAGACTGAGCAGGTTTCGAGAATGATGACTGACCGGAGAAGCCTCGTTTGATTGGTCTTCCGCTTGTGAAATTCTCGCCGA
Organism: Acutalibacteraceae bacterium; assembly: GCA_045533625.1. GTDB lineage: Bacteria > Bacillota > Clostridia > Oscillospirales > Acutalibacteraceae > CAG-488. The sequence goes on from JAZSID010000121.1 coordinate 1,178, forward strand.
AATCCTTATACGGTTCGCTTTCAGCACTTCTCTTGAATGAACTGTAGGATGTGACACCTGTCTTTTCGGTCAAATCTGACGGTATTTCATTAAGGAATCTTGACGGCGGATTGTGCGATGTTGAGCCGAAAATAAGCCTTGTTCTTGTGTTGGTAAGATAAAGCTTTTCTTTAGCTCTTGTTATACCAACATAGGCAAGTCTGCGTTCTTCTTCCATATCCTCGGGATTGTAAATCGACTGTGAACCCGGAAAAACACCGTCTTCCATACCGATTATGAAAACCTCGGGAAATTCAAGACCCTTGGCCGAGTGCATTGTCATCATAACAACGGCATCGACATCCGCATTGTAGTTATCAATATCCGTCATAAGTGCGATTTCTTCAAGGAAGCCGTTGAGAGTCGGATCCTCCGACTCTTCCTCATAACGCATAAGGTTAGCCTTAAGCTCGTTCAGGTTTTCTTTTCTGTCCTGAGCAGTGTCCTTGTCTTCGTTAAGTGAAATGTAATATCCTGTTTTGTTAAGTACAAGCTCAAGAAGCTGTGACGGTTTCAAATCCTCTGCCGCTTCCGTAAGCTCACCAATCATCTGTGTGAAGGAATTAAGCTTCTGTGCGGCTCTGCTCAATGCAGGATAGCTTGAAGCATTTGAGATAACCTCATACATACTTACACCGAGACCTGCCGCAATTTCAGATGCATTATTAAGGGTAGTATCACCTATTCCCCTTTTGGGTTCGTTGATTATACGGCGAAGACGCACATTGTCCGACGGGTTGTTGACAACAGTAAGATAAGCAAGTGCATCCTTGATTTCTTTTCGTTCGTAGAAACGCAGACCTCCGATAATACGGTAAGGTACACCTGCGCGGACAAAGGCATTTTCAATAAGGCTTGACTGTGCATTCATTCTGTAAAGAACTGCGTGGTCGCCCATTTTTCTGCCGTTTGCAACGTTTTTCATAACTGTGTCTGCAACAAAACGTGCCTCTTCCCTTTCGTCATAAGAAGTGTTGACAACAATTCTGTCACCCATTCCGTTATCTGTCCAGAGGTTTTTGCCTTTTCTCTGCTGATTGTTTGCAATAACAGCATTTGCGGCATCAAGAATAGTCTGGGTTGAACGGTAATTCTGTTCAAGACGGATAACCTTAGCTTCAGGATAACGTTCCTCAAAGCTTAGGATATTTTCGATTGTAGCACCTCTGAATTTATAGATACTCTGGTCGTCATCACCTACTACGCATATATTTCTGTACTTATCAGCAAGAAGGCTTGTAAGCACATACTGCGCGTGGTTGGTATCCTGATACTCGTCAACAAGGATGTATTTGAACTTGTTCTGATAATAGTTTCTTACTTCCTCATTGTTTTCAAGAAGTTCAACGGTCTTGAAGATAATATCGTCAAAGTCAAGGGCATCAGCAGTTTTCAGAAGTTTCTGATAGCACTCGTAAGCTCTGCCGATAGTTTTAAGTCTGACGTCCGAGCCTGCCTGCTCAATAAATTCCTGAGGTGTTATGAGCCTGTCCTTTGCCTTACTGATTTCTTTAAGAATCACTTTATGAGAAAGCATTTTGTCGTTAATTTCAAGAAGGCGCTGAACCTCCTTCATAACACGCTTTGAATCGTCCGTATCGTAGATTGTGAAGTGATTCGTATAGCCGAGCAAATCACCGTGACGGCGCAGAATACGTGAACAAGCAGAGTGGAAGGTGCTTGCCCAGATATCGTTAGCTGCATCGCCAAGAAGCTTTGCAAGACGCGCCTTAAGCTCGTTTGCTGCTTTATTTGTGAAAGTGATAGCAAGAATTTCCCATGGCTGAGGCGCATCGACCGTTAAAAGGTCATATACATCAAAAAGATCAACCGTAGGATCGTTCAGGTATTCTTTCATTATGGCAACGTCCGTCTGAGTCGGCTCAAAATCGCACTTATCAGAATTATAGGCATTGCCGTACTTTATCATATTTGCAATTCGGTTAACGAGAACCGTAGTTTTTCCGCTGCCTGCACCTGCAAGAAGCAGCAAGGGGCCTCTTACTGTATAAATAGCCTCTTGCTGCTTGTCGTTCATTTTTGAAAAATCTTTTGCAATTATACGGCGGCGAAGTTCTAAAAATTCGTCTCTTAGCATAATTTATGTCCTTTTAGATTGAAATAACCTTAGCCATCTCATAAAGATCCATATCGATGTGCTTCTTCATATTAAGAGCCTCAAAGATATCAAGATCAACTACCTGTTCCTTCTGCATAGCAACAACTCTGTTGCCGATACCGTTCATAAGGAGCTTAACTGCGTGGTAACCCATACGGCTTGCATTTACACGGTCACGTACTGTCGGTGAACCGCCACGCTGAACGTGTGCGAGCACCATAGCTCTTGATTCAACACCTGTTTCAGCTTCGATAGCCTTTGCAAGTTCGTCAACAGAGATAATTCCGTCAGCAGGAATACCCTCAGCTACGATAACAAGGAAGTGAGTCTTGCCTGTCTTCTGTGTACGGCGGATTCTGTCGAAAACGTCACGCTTGAGGTCAAACTCAACTTCAGGGATGAGGATAGCTGTTGCGCCGACTGCAATACCTGCATTAAGTGCAAGGTAACCAGCACGTCTGCCCATTACTTCGATAACTGAGCAACGGTCGTGTGAAGCTGATGTATCACGGATACGGTCAACCATTTCCATAATTGTGTTCATACATGTATCGTAACCGATTGTGTAGTCACAGCAAGCGATATCGTTATCAATTGTACCCGGAACACCTACGCACGGAATACCTCTCTCTGAAAGATCACGAGCGCCTCTGAATGAGCCGTCACCGCCGATAACAACGATACCCTCAATACCGTAAGCATTACACATTTCGATGGCCTTGCTCATACCCTCTTCAGTTGCAAACTCCTTGCTTCTTGCTGAACGAAGGAATGTACCGCCCTTATGGATAATATCGCAGACTGAACGGATCTCCATAGGCTTGAGGTCGCCCTCCATAAGGCCCTGGAAACCGCGGTTGATTGCATAAACCTTAATATTATTTTCACAAGCTGTACGAACAACTGCACGAACTGCAGCGTTCATACCCGGTGCGTCACCGCCACTTGTCAATACGCCGATAGTCTTCATTTCAAACTTCCTCCTAACAGTTAAGTTGGCGACAGTTGCCAACTAAAATTAATAACATAACATTCCGTATAATACACCAGAATGAAAAAAATGTCAATTAAAATAGCATTTTTTACCTCAATACAACGTTTTCTTCGCCAAGAACCTTTTTAAGTTCATCAAGAAGCGGTTCATTGACATCAACAAAACGTTCAAATGGCATATTTCTGTATTCTTTCTTATCCGCAAAGTAATAATACAGCGGTGTTCTGCCCTCAAAGATTGCCAGGAGCTTTTCAGCCTGAATCTGCTCAGGACAGCCCTCTGACGGAAATCTTAAGAACAGTCCGCTTTTTTTCTTTTTAGCTGTCTGCTCCTGATTTGTTTCAGCAGGTTTTACAGGTTGTGCCTGTTCCTTCTGAGCATTCTCGGGAGTTGATATAAACTCACAGATAAGCTTCGGCGGCTCATCATCACGGACATCGAGTCTGCCCTTGACAACCACCACATTACCCTCAGCAATAAGCGAAGAATTCTGGATAAGAGTTTTCGGAAAAACGATCACTTCGATTGAACCCGTTATATCCTCAAGGTCAACGAACGCCATTGTTGTATCGCTCTTCGTGACCTTCTTTTTGACGTGGGTTATGATACCCATCGCCTTGACTCTTTCGCCGTCTTTATAGGTCGCATTATCGCTGTCCGACATATTCAGGTCAGAAACCTTTGCACAGTGAAGCTTTGCCGCCATATCAGTATATTCAGACATCGGATGTCCTGAGAGATAAAGACCCGTTGTTTCTTTTTCCATACTAAGGAGTTCATACAGAGGGAATTCATCGTAATACCTGAGCTCGGGCTCACCGTGGTTTGCAAGGTCGCCGCCCATATCAAAAAGACCGAGCTGACCTTCAACATTGCGTTTTTTCTTATTGTCAAGCTCATCGATAATTTCATTCATTCCCATCATCATCTGACGGCGGTTTGCACCAAGAGAGTCAAGAGCTCCGCAACGGATAAGACTTTCAACAGCACGCTTATTGAAATCTGCACCGTGCATTCTTGAACAGAAATCATAGAACGAAGTGAATTTACCGAGTCTTCTTTCGGCAATTATATTCTTAATGAAGTTTCTTCCGAGATTCTTGATTGCAAGAAGTCCGAAACGGATATTGCCGTCGCTGACAGTGAAGCCTTCAAGGCTTTCGTTGACGTGCGGCGGAAGCACCTTTATACCAAGATTATTACATTCGTTGGTATACTCGGAAACCTTTGCTGAGTTATCAAGTACGCTTGAAAGAAGCGCCGCCATAAACTCGCACGGATAATGGCACTTAAGATATGCCGTCTGATACGAAACATAGGCATAAGCTGCCGCGTGGGATTTATTGAAAGCATAGGATGCGAACGATGACATATCATCAAAGATATCGTTTGCAACTTCGGCAGGTATTCCCCGTTTTACGCAACCTTCACATTCTACGGTACCGTCTTCGCGGACCATACCGTAGATGAAATTCTGTCTTTCTTTTTCCATTACATCGTGCTTTTTCTTTGACATCGCACGACGCACGATATCAGCACGGCCGTAGGAATAACCTGCAAGAGAACGGAAAATCTGCATTACCTGCTCCTGATATACCATACATCCGTTTGTAACTTCAAGGATATCACGGAGCTTTTCTGTTTTATAAACCGTATCTTCAGGATGATGACGGTTGTTGATATAAGTGTCAATCGAATCCATCGGACCGGGTCTGTAAAGAGAAATAACGGCTATAAGGTCTTCAATATTGACGGGTTTGAGCCCGACAAGTACTGATTTCATACCAGCGGATTCGAACTGGAACACGCCCTCCGTCTGTCCCTTTGACATCATTTTGAAAGTATCTTCATCCGAAGTGCTTACTTTGTAAATATCAAAGTCTTTGTTTTTAAGACGGATCATCTTCTCAGCATCGCTGATAACCGTTAATGTTCGAAGACCGAGGAAGTCCATTTTAAGAAGTCCGAGTTCTTCGAGGGTAGTCATTGTATACTGAGTTACGGGTGAATTATCGTTAAGAGCCAACGGAACATAACTTGCAACAGGATCTCTTGTAATAACAACACCTGCCGCGTGAGTTGAAGAATGACGTGGCATACCCTCAACCTTCATTGAAGTATCAATGAGTTCCTTTATCTGCTCGTCCGATTCGTAAAGTTCTTTAAATTCAGGTGATTTTTTCAGAGCTTTCTGAATTGTTATATTAAGCTCTCTGGGAACTTGCTTTGAAACATTGTCTACTACATTATACGGGATTCCCATTGCACGTCCGACGTCACGGATAGCTGCCCTTGCGGCAAGTGTTCCGAAAGTTACAATCTGTGCAACATGGTCTGCGCCATACTTGTTGATAACATAATCGATTACTTCTTCTCGTCTTTCATAACAGAAGTCAACATCGAAGTCGGGCATACTTACTCGCTCCGGATTGAGGAAACGTTCGAAAAGAAGGCTGTATTTCATCGGGTCAATTCCCGTTATACCGATACAGTAAGCCGCAAGGCTGCCTGCGCCCGAGCCTCTGCCGGGACCGACGGGAATACCCTTGTTCTTTGCGTATCTTATAAAATCGTGGACTATAAGGAAATAGTCAACATAGCCCATTTTATTGATTACGTCAAGCTCATAATCGAGCCTTTCGTAATACTCTTGAGGAGGATTTTCTCCGTAATTGCGGAGCATTCCCTCATAACATTGCTCTTTGAACCATTCAAAATGGTCTTTTCCGTCAGGAACTTCAAAGTGCGGTAATTTAGTGTTGCCGAATTCAAAGTCAAAATTGCACATATCTGCAATTTTTTGCGTGTTTTCTATTGCCTGCGGAACGTGAGAAAACAGTTCTGACATTTCTTCTTCGGACTTTAGATAAAACTCGTCCGTCTGAAATTCAAGGGAATTTTCCTGTCCTATCGTGGTATTGGTTGCAACACAGATAAGTACCTGCTGTGTTTTACTGTCTTCTCGGTTGACATAGTGTGTGTCGTTGGTTGCAACAAGAGGAATACCCGTTTCATTTGAAAGCTTGATAAGCAAGGGCTCAATCTGTTTCTGCTCACTGATTCCGTGATTCTGCATTTCAAGGTAGAAGTTACCTTCACCGAAAACAGAGTTATACCAGAGTGCAGTTTCCTTTGCTTTTTCGTAATTTCCGGCAGTCAGCGCTCTCGGTATTTCACCTGCAAGACAGGCTGAAAGAGCAACCAGACCTTCGCTGTGTTTTTCAAGAAGCTCCTTGTCTATTCTCGGCTTTGTATAGAAACCTTCTGTCCACGCCTTTGAAACCATTGCAATGAGATTCTGGTATCCCGTTGCATTTTTACAAAGCAGAACAAGGTGATATCTCTCGCTGTCGAGTGCGTGAACTTTATCGAAACGGGTTCTTGATGCAACGTAGCATTCACAGCCTATAATCGGCTTGATACCCTTTGCTTTGGCTTTTTTATAAAAATCCACAGCGCCATACATAACGCCGTGGTCCGTAATCGCTATTGAGGTCTGACCAAGCTCTATCGCTCTGTCAAGAACATTATCAAGGCGGCACGCACCGTCAAGCAGACTGTATTCGGTATGAAGATGTAAATGGGTGAAACCGGACATTGCGCCGCCTCCTTTTTATCTGTATTTTTCTGCAATACTTATAAGTTTTGCGAGTCGGTGATTAACACCTGACCTTGAAATCGGGACACTCAATGAAGCTCCCAATTCCTTGAGTGACATATCGGGATTTTCTTTTCTTAAAATTGCAAGTTCTTTGAGTTCATCCGTAAGAGAATCAAGTCCCTGCTTTTTTTCGATTATTTCAATTGCTTCGACCTGCGCAAGGCCTGCTTCAATCGCACGGCTCATATTTGCAGATTCAAAGTTCATTTTTCGGTTAATTTTATTGCGGACATCCTTCTGCACCTTGATTCCCATAAGCTGAAGGCTTGAGTTCGGCGCTCCCATCATCGTAAGAAGGTCTTCAATATCCTCACTGCCTTTAATGTATATAACATGAGAATATTTTCGCAATATGTATTTAGCACCGAGGCTGAAATCCGTCAGGATTTTAAGAAGATCGCCGCTGAGCTTATTGTGCTGAACAACAAATTCAAGATGATATCCCTTGTTAGGATCGGAAAGCGATCCGCAGGACTGAAACACTCCGCACAAAAAAGCAAAATAACAGTCATCATCCTCAAAATTGCCGTGATTTATTCTTAATGAAATTTCATTCACCGAATGGTCAAAAAACTCAAGCAAAGCTTTTCTGTAATCAGCTGTCGTAATTTTCAGCACCCATTTTCCGCTTTTAAGGTTCGAAACAACAGGCTTTATTCCGGTCAGTTCGGTTATTACCGAAGCAAAAGAATCAATTACGCATTTATAATCAGAAGCACAGGAAACCGAACGTACGCTGAAGCTTTTTCCAAAAAGCAAAAATCCGTAAGCATATGCACGTTTCTGCGCCGGTGTAAAACGACACGATTCAGATAATTCAGTTTTCACATCTGCGGTAAAGGACATACTCTCACCTGTTACTTTTCGATATCTCTGTGTTTTATTGAAACGGAATAACCAAGACCTGCAAGACCGTCTTTAATCTGTTCAGAGAAGCAGACGGAACGGTGTCTGCCACCGGTACAGCCAATCGCAATTATCAGCTGACTCTTACCCTCCTGCATATAAAGAGGAACTGAATACTGAACAAGGTCGTTGATTTTCTTAAGCAATATCTTTGACTGTTCAAATTTCATTACGAAATCGCATACATCCTTTTCAAGTCCCGTGTGATATTTGAGCTCAGGAATATAGAAAGGATTCGGCAGACAGCGGACATCAAAAACAAGGTCTGCATCCGTAGGAATTCCGTATTTGAATCCGAAAGACATACAGGAAATTTTAATTGCTGATTCGGGATTTTCAAGAAAAAGATCGATAACCCTCTGCTTACACTCTGAAACGGTCGATTTTGACGTATCGATAGTATAGTCAGCTATTGCACGGATATCGCGAAGTATCTCACGCTCATATGCAAGACAGGCAGATAATGAGCCCTCGCACTTTTCAAGCAAGGGATGCTTTCTTCTTGTCTGATTATAACGGCTTATAATAACATCGTCTGCAGCATCGACAAAGAGAATTTTATATTCATAGTTCATCTTGCTAAGTGCTTCGAATGTCTTTTTGAAATCCTTGAGATAGTTTTCGCCGACACGGATATCCGTAACTGTTGCGACTTTCGGATTAGTTTCATGTGAGGTATGAATAAACTGTGCAATTGTAGGAATGAGCGCAGGCGGCATATTGTCCGCACAAAAATAACCTAAATCCTCCAAAGCGTCAGTAACGGCAGATTTTCCTGAGCCTGACATTCCCGTTACTATCAAGAGTTCCATTTTTACCTCTCCTTATGACTAAAGTCAAATTTCTTCTATAAGTCTGACCTCGGGTTCAATAACAACACCCTTCTTTTCGAGGACAGTTTTCTGAACGTGATCGATGAGCTTCATAACGTCATCTGAAGTAGCGCCGCCTTTATTTATAATAAATCCGGCATGCTTTTCGCTGACCTGTGCACCGCCGACGGATGCCCCCTTAAGTCCGCATTCATCGATAAGTGCTGCAGCAAAGTAACCGACAGGTCTTTTAAAGGTGCTTCCTGCACTCGGATATTCAAGCGGCTGTTTATCCTTTCTGCGCTGAAGAAGCTCCTGCATTTTAGCTTTGATTGCAGTCTTATCACCCTTTTTGAGCTTCAAAATAAGCTTTGTGATAATATATCCGTTATGCTCATAGGCACTTGTACGGTACGATAGTCCGAGTTCATCACCGCTGAGCTGACCGAAATTTCCGTCGAAATCAATGTGAGTACAAGAAACAAGAACATCCTTCATTTCGCCGTCGTAAGCGCCCGCATTCATATAGGCTGCACCGCCTGCACTTCCGGGGATACCGAAAGCAAATTCAAGCCCCGTAAGCTCCTTTTCAAGAGCAAAGTTGCAGACTTTTGAAAGTGTAACACCCGCGTCACATTCGATAACACCGTCGCCTAAATAGCGTATTACGGCATTGCCGCGACACATATTGATAACCACCGTATTAAGACCTTTATCGGAAATGAGCATATTACTGCCGTTGCCGATAATCATAGGCTTAATACCTTCGGCTTTGCAAGCTTTGATAACCTCCGCAAGACTCTCATCCGACGACGGTGTTATCATAAGACGTGCCTTTCCGCCGATTTTAAACGTCGTATAATCACACATCGGAACATCCCACTCAGCCTTACAGCCGAGGGATGTTGCCAATTCATATACTTTATCGAAATTCATAAAATAACTCCGTTAAAATTATTCTGCGAGAGCAGCGCCGATAATACCTGCGTCGTTACCAAGAACAGCCTTACAGATCTGTGTCTGCTTCCAAGCGTATTTTGTATAGCATTCTTTTCTTACAAACTCTCTGATCGGGTCAAGAAGATTATCACCTTCATTGCTGATACCGCCACCGATACAGATTACGTCAGGCTGGAAGATATTTACAATATTTGTAACGCCGATTGCTACATACTTGATATACTGATCAACAACCTGCTTACCTGCTTCGTCGCCTGCATACATAGCGCTGAAAGCTGTTCTGCCGCTTGCATTGTCAATGTTACCTTCGCAAAGCTCCCACATCTTACTGTCGGGACATTCAAGCATCTTAGCCTTAGTCTGAGAAATGAGTGCTGTTGCAGAAGCATAACGCTCCCAGCAACCTTTTCTGCCACAGTTGCACTGTTCACCGTCAATAACGATTGTTGTATGACCCATTTCACCTGCAGCATCATTTACTCCGCCAAGCACTTTACCGCCGATGATAATACCGCTACCGACACCTGTACCAAGAGTAACAGCTACAAGATTCTTAACGCCGTTGCCTGCACCTGCATAAGCTTCACCGAGAGCCGCAGCATTTGCATCGTTTTCAAACACGCAAGCTTTGCCGATTCTTTCCTCAAGAAGCTTTTTTGCCGGCACGTTATTGAAATCGAGGTTATTTGAAAATTCAATCAAACCCTTTTCCTTGTTTACTGAGCCGGGTGTACCTACACCAACGAAAGAAATATCGTCCATTGTAAGACCTGCATCTTCAACAGCCATATGGATTGCCTTTGCAATATCGTCAAAAATCTCTTCAGCAGGACGGGGTGCATTTGTCTTCACCTTGCCTCTGCCTATAATTTTATAGTTTTCATCAACTACACCTACAGCGATATTTGTACCGCCAAGATCAACACCGATTCTGTACATTATAAATTCCTCCAAAATTAAAAATTATGCCATATTTCAAGTTCGTCTTCCTCAGGCACGATGTCATCCGTCATGCCGAGATTGTGAAGAAGCTGTCTTGCTGCGTTGTAACCCATCTTCTTCTGACGGTTATTCATTGCAGCCGCTTCAATAATGATTGAAATGTTTCGTCCCGGAGTAACGGGTACAACCGAAATCGGAACACTTACACCGAGTATATCCATTGTTTCGTTGTCAAGACCAAGTCGGTCATAACTTTTTTCAGGATTCCACTGTTCAAGCTGAACAACCATATCGATCTTATCGGAAACCTTAACCGAGCCGACACCGAAGAGTCGTCTTGCGTTAACGACGCCGACACCTCTGAGTTCGATGAAGTGACGGATATTTTCAGGAGCAGAGCCGACAAGAGTTTTATGGGAAACCTGCCTTATTTCAACAGCATCGTCAGCGATAAGGCGGTGACCTCTCTTAATAAGTTCAAGCGCAATTTCACTCTTACCCACACCGCTGTCACCAAGAATAAGAACACCCTCACCGTAAACTTCAACAAAAACACCGTGACGTGTTATACGCGGTGCAAGTTCGGCACTCAGATACGAGATAAGGCTTGACATACAGCTTGATGTACCGTCTGAGGTTCTCAAAATCGGAACTTCATATTTTTCGGCAAGACCGAGAAATTCAGGGGGTAATTCCTGATTTCTTGTAATAACAACTGCAACAGGTTTCTTTGATAACAGTCTTTTTATCTTCCTGCTTCTTTCGTCATCCTTACTGCCATTCAGATACTCAACTTCTGTAATTCCGAGAAACTGAATTCTGTCAGGTGCAAAGTACTTTGTGAAGCCCGTAAGAAGCAACCCCGGACGGTTTACGTCGGGCGATGTTACCATAATTTCCGAAAGATCTCTCGGCGCATAAACCGTTTCAAGACCGTGCATTTTTGCGATTTTTGAAAGAGAAATAGAATATTTTGCTGACAAATTCTTCCCTCCAGACATAAAAAGGCATTATCTTTTATATATACTGTTTAATTATACTATAATTCTTTTTCAGTTCCAATAGTTTTTTTCAAAAAAATAGAAAAATTTAGAAAAAAACAGCCCTGTTTCGGGCTGTTAAAATTATATTAAACTGCGGTGTTGAAAATTGTTTTTGAAATTGTCATTATCAATGAATGAAAATCAAACCATATTTCATTCGAAAAAATCAAAAGAAACAGCACCAGCAACAAAGACAGTGCAGGAACAATGAATCTCATGACCCTGAATTTTGAAAGCAGCATACAGATTACAACAATAAGCGAAATCACAAAAGCTCCGACAACTACGATAAAGATCACCTTATGTAAGGTTTTTACTTCCGCGTAAGTTGCAAGTGTTGCACAAAGAATTGTACTGAAAATCAGAAGTACAATTGACAGAACTGTTATACACATCACAGAAAGAGGAAGAAGCATTTTATTCGCAGAGTTTTTATATCTGTTCATCGATGCTTCATCAAAAACGAGTTCTTTTACCCTTTCAACGTTGAAGTTGCTTCTTCTTTCTTTCGTTTCTTTTTTCTCAAATTTAGGACAGGCAACATCGGGCGACGAAGTGTTGTGACGGTAGAGCTTGCAGTAACCCTTATCACCAATGTCATCTGTATAGTGTTTACAGTTAAGACAAGAGTCGTTTTTGCCCATCGTACCACCTCTTTACCAATTATTCAAGACACAAATTAATCAGGTCGTTAACATCTGCAATCGCAAGGCATTCTACAGTATCGGACGCACCGTAATAAATCTTCACTTCACCGTTATCCTCAAGTATCATTCCGCCAGGGAAAATAACATCCTTTCTGAAGCCGTTTTCGTTTTCATACGGAAGATCGGCAACAATAAGCGGTTTATCATAAATGCCGATAACCTTTGAAGGATCTTCAAGCTCAAGAAGTGCTATGCCTGCAGTATATCGCTTCTGCCATCTGTCTTCCCAACCGTTTTTTCCTCTTGAATAATCAATATCTACTGCATGAAAAGTAGTAAGCCAACCTTTTTCTGTTTTAACGGGAGGTGCTGCAGGACCGATTTTATCATTGGCAAACGGTACATCCTCAACACCCATAACAAGCTCTGAATTACCCCAGAATTTCAAATCGGGCGATTGAGAAATCCATATATCGAAGGTATCCTTATGACTTCTTGAGTAGACAGGCATCGGCCTTTCAAGTCTTGTGTAAAGTCCGTTGATTTTCTCCGGAAAAAGAACCATATTGCGGTTATCGGGCACAGAGAGATACTTGATATCAAAATTTTCGAAATCCGTTGTTGATGCTATTCCGCCACGAAGTCCGTGCTTTGTGTCAGTTGCAAAACAGACATAGCAAACACCGTCAATCACCGTAAGACGCGGATCATACGCACGCTCCACCTCGTCATCCTGTAAAGTAAAACAAGGCTTATCTGATACTTCCCAGTTGATTCCGTCATCCGAAAAAGCAAGACCGATATTCGTGCCGTAAAGCTTTCTTTCATCAAAATCACCGTAATCATTTCTGAAAAGCATAACGTATCTGCCGTTATATTTTTCAACACCTGCATTAAAAATAAGCGTAGCCGGATACGGAATATCCTTGTAAGTAAGAATCGGTTTTTCAAGTTTTTTAATTACTGAAGCTGAAGTAAAAGCTGGCATATCAGCACCTCTTATAATCATTTTGTGATGAAATTATATCAAAATTATATTTTAAAGTCAAACAAAGAAAAATACCCCCACACGAATGTGAGGGTAAATTTTATCTGAGTTTGCGTTTATATTTCAGTCTGTAATTTTTGACGTAGTCTCTGCCATATTTTGCAAGATACATAAGAAGGAAGTCACTTTCCGTGAATGTATGCGCCCACAAGCGGTCAGCTGTATCTTCAAGATATTTCTTTTCAAAAGTATTTCTCTTAAACTTGACTTCTTCCATAGTCTGCGTATCGGACTGATACTTATAGGAAATATGAAGCTGTCCGTTTTCGGTAAAATCATTGATTCCTACAGTTGAAGCTTCATCCTTAAGAATTGCATTCTTTTTAAGTGCAAAGTTGGACGGTGTACAGCTGTTTACGAGCTCATGGTCGTAGATAACATCAATTGTTGACTGAAGCTCTTCGGGGGTTTCTGTCGGATAGCACAAAAGGAAGGTGCAAAGATTCCAGAGACCTGCATCTCTTGAATCTGCAAGAATTTTCTTTCTGCAGCTCAGGTCAATGCCCTTATTGATGAGCTTCATAATACGTTCTGATTCCGCCTCATATCCCCACATAAAGAACCTTGCACCTGAGTCATAGAGATTCTTCAGCACTTCAGGGGTGAAAGCCTTTTCAAGCCTTGCAAAAGAATAGAAATAAATCTCGAGATTTCTTCTTTTGATTTCTTTTGCAAATTCGTTATAGAATTTCGGCGGCACTGCTTCATCGACGAAAGTAAAGAGTTTACTGTTGTATTTCTTTGAAAGATATTCAACCTCATCAACAGCTCTTATAACCGACTTCATATCGAACTTCTGCTGCCCTGTATAGAAATCGCAGAATGTACATTTTCCCCAATAGCAACCTTTACCGAGCTGAACGGGAATTACAGTTTCGGGAGAAAGATATTTTGAAAAATCGTACGAATCAAAATCAGGATAGAAAACACTGTCGAGCTTCAAAAGAGGAGCTCTTTCGTTTGTGTGAACAACGCCGTTTTCATCCGCATAAACAAGAGAATGAACGTCATTTATATCTCTTTTTCCTGCGATAAATTCAGCCAGTTCAACAATTGCTGTTTCGCCGTCGCCTATTGAAAGATAATCGCAGTATTCTGAAAAAATCTGCGGAATTCTCTTGAGGTCAGGCTCAACTTTAAAAATATAATTTCCGCCGATTGCAATTTTTGCATTGGTATATTTTTTCAGAAGCCTTGCAAGAGTGAGACCCGGCACCAGCTGACTGAGATCTGTTATTGAAAGACCGATGAACGAATACTCCGAGAAGTCAAGAGCTTTGATTTTCTCTTCAAAATACGGAAGGAACATATTGACATCGGCATTTTTGCACTGATAGTCAACATCCTTGAAATCGTAGGTAAAAACAGAGTTCGCGATAAAATTATCAAGCATAATTCTTGACGGTGCATATGGGAGAGATGCAATATCAAGAGCTGAAAAAATTATATCTTTTGCTTTAAAAAGCTTTTCTGCATCGTAAAAAAGCTCCTTTGTTTTAAGAACCTTCATTGAATATTCAAGTTCTTCAACCGTATTTTCAATATTACTGCCGTCAAACTTAAAATAATCCTCGATTATCTTTTTTCTGACCTGCGCGGTTTTAGCTCTTTTTGCATTTATATCGTCGCTGAATTCGGCAGACGGAAGCATTGCCTTTTCGTCAGCAACAAAATCCTTTGCAGCGTTGAGGCATTTTTCCATATATTCTTTTGTCAAGATATCGTTGAAAAACTCAACATTGAAGTCATATGTTTCTGCCTGAAAACCAGCATTTTTAAGCTGGCCTGCAAGTAATGCACCCGCAAGATACGGGCTGACAGGATACCACTGCGGTACTGCTGCAAAAAGAAATTTCATCTGCCTTACTCCTTTGTAAGTCTGGACTTTTTAGTAAATCGGATTCTGAGTGCTGTTTTTAAATATAGGGCTGTCTGCTTTACTGAATTTTTGGACTTACCCTGCTGTCTGCCGTAGCACTCGACGGCAAACTCTTCAAATTTATATCCCCTGCGAAGAGGCACGAGCACCATTTCAAGAAGGAACGGGAAATTAAGCTCCTGCCAATCTGACTTCATATAAGCTTCTGTGGGCGCCGTCTGCACGGGACTTGTAAAATCGGTTAAATCGGCTGAATAAAGAACACGCAGAAAAACCTGTGAAAGCTTATTGACGATTTTGCGCACCCCGTTGTACTCGTGAAAGCTCCCCTTTTTCAGCCACCTTGATGTTTTCGAAATGACATCGGGTTTTTCCTTTACCCGCCTTATCATTTCCGGGATACATTCAAGGCTTATAGCAAGGTCGGACGGAAGAAGCATAATGTGAGAAGATTCAGAAGCATCAAAACCGTCGCGGATGGCACCGCCGATATACGGACGCGTCTGCTCAAGTCCTCGCACTTTCTCGCCATACTTTTCTTCAAGAAAGGCAATTGCGTTGTTACAACCGTCGGATGCATTTTTCGACTTGACCATTAAAACCTTGCATAAATCGTCATAATCACAATTTTTCATTATGTAATCAACGGTCTTTTTCAAAGAATCGGTTTCATCCGTTGTACCTATTATTATTGTTACTGAAGTGAATTCCATTAATTTATCACCTGAATTCGGGACAAATGCGTTTTTCTGAACGGTATGATGAAACATAATCACAGCCGTATTTTGAAAGATACAAAAGAAGATGATCAAAATCCGAGAACACTACTGACCAAAGAGAATTCGCATTTTCATCAAGGAACGAGAACTGAAAATCGCGTCTTAGAGTACGTCTGTCCTGCTGAGAGACGCCGTCAACAACATCCTTGAAAACGGTATAGAATTCACCGTTTGAAGAATAGTCAACTATTCCGTTTTCGCCCGGCTTTTCTTTGAGCAGTGAATGCTTTTTCAGAGCAAAGTTAGAAAGTGTACAACTCGGAATTATATCTCTGTTATTTCTGATAACATCCATTGTCTGCTTTATTTCATCAAGAGTTTCCGTCGGATAACCGAAGATGAAAAGTCCGTTATTCCAGATACCTGCTTTGCGTGCATCCGAAAGAATCTCAAGACGCTTTTCAACATCTATACCTTTGTTCATCATTTCCATAATTCGAGGAGATTCACATTCGTAACCCCAAAGGAAAAGACGAGCGCCCGCACGGTAGAGATTTTCAAGGACTTCAGGAGTGTATCCTGTTTCAAGCCTTGCAAAGGAATAGAAATTGATCTTAAGACCTGCTTCAACAATCGCCGTTGCAAGCAAATTATAAAACTTCGGTGGAATTGCTTCATCAACAAAGATAAACTTTGAAGCGTGATATGTTTTTACATAGTGCTTGATTTCTTTGATAATTCTGCCGATGTGTTTCGGGCTGTAGCCCTGCTGACCGTAGGCATAATCACAGAAATTACACTTTCCCCAATAACAACCCTTTGAAAGCTGAATCGGAAAAGTCGGGTCAGGAGTGAAATATTTTGACATATCGTAATCTGAAAAATCAGGATAAGCTAAATCGTCCATATCGATTTTTTCACAAGAGAATCCTGTTGAAACAACACAGCCTGATTCATCCATATGTACAATATTAGGTACTTCTTCAACTGAAATATCGCCTTTAAGATAAGAGCAGAGTTTCGGCAAAGCAAGCTCGCCGTCTCCGATAACAAGGTAATCAAAGTAAGAAATGAAAATCTCGTCAAACTTCATCATATCCTCGTAAATCTGCGTTGCATAATTTCCGCCGAGGATAATTTTTGCATCAGTTTTTTCCTTGAGCATTGAAGCAAGCGTAAACACTGAAACAAGCTGACTGAGGTCTGTCATCGCGATTGTTACGATACTGTAACCTTCTGCTTTGACTTCATCTGTGTATTTATCGAAATAGTCGTAGAACATATTGACGTTTCTGTCCTGTGACTGAATTTTGATATTATTCCAATCAAGATTAAGAAGAGGGTTTGCAAAGTAATTGTCAAAATCGATCTCGTTGGGTGCATAAGGCATTGAAACAAGCCTTAATGCAAGACGGATAATATGCTTTGCTTCCGTCAGCTTTTCCGGTATAAAAAACTCTTCCTTATCCCTTGTTACATTGACTGCATTTTCAATGTTTTCAATGATACAGGGAATTTCTTCGCCGTGTTCTTCATAGAACTTTTTGATTGTAAGATACTTAAGACAACGTGTTTTTTCGTCGTAACTGCCGTTTTTCTCAATCCGGCTTATATCGGCATTTTCATACTCAGCAGAAAGCTTTTCGAGCATCTGTCTTGCTTTCATATCACACTCAGTTGCCATATCTTTAGTGAGCAGGTAGTTAAAAAACTCAACATTCAGGTCATATGACTTTGTGTCAAAGCCTGCTTTTTTGAGCTGACCTGCAAGCAGCGGCACTGCAAGGTACGGTGAAACCGGATACCATTGCGGTGGCTGAATCAGAAGTATATCTGACATCATTATTCCTCCGAATACGTGATAATCTCACGCGGGTTAACAAGAAGCGTTGCGCTGTAACGTTTACCGAACCAGATTATTTCACGGGCATATTCCGCCCACGATGAAATTTCTTTATGTGCCTTTATGTGAAGAGAACAATTCTTCTTCAAAAGGACAGGATCAGCATTTTCGTTCGCTGCTTCAAAATATTTATAGAAATTGTATTTTGAATTTATACATACTTCGCTGACATCGGGAAGCCTTACAAGATTTTTCTGATAGTTAAAAAGTTCTTCAAAAAGTTCTTTTTCAATAGCAAACCTTTCAAGGAAAGGCTTTATTTCCTGCCAGAAAGTTTCACTGTGATAAACCATTTCAAGGAAAGCTCCCTCTTCAAAATACCAGCCTGTTGTGCCGAAAACATCACGGTTGTAGGTCCAATCAGCTGTTTTTGTATCAGCTTTTCTTTCATAAAGAGAAACAAAAAATTCATTCAGGAAGCCTTTGTTTTCTTTGTAAATATAATCAAAAAGACTGTTATAGAGGTCGTAGTAAGAAACACCTTTTTCAAGGTGAAGATAAATTGCAAAATAACGGATCAGGCCAAGATGATGGAAGGTCTGAAGAATTACCGAAAACATACAAGCCTTTACCCAATCGGATTTAGGCATTGATGCAGTTTCAGTGATAATATCAAAATACTCGGATACGCCGTTGAATTCGGGATTGTAGTGAATACCGAGTAAGGGAATTTTAGAAGTTTTAATACCGAATTTTTCACGGTACTCGGGATTTCCCATAAGAGAATTCGGATAAACCTGACATTCATAAACCGTCATTGAATTATTCTGACCAGAGTCGAGAAGACGGCACATACCCTTACAGAAGCTTTCATAAGTTTCACCCGGCAGACCTAGAATAAGCTCGGTATAGGTCGGAATTCCTGCCTCGTCGTATCTTGCATCAAGTGAAGCAAAATGTTCAAGGGTAAGATTCTTTCTGCCGATATTTTCAAGTGTCTTAGCATCAAGCGACTGATAAGCGAGTGTAACACCCTTGTCAATGTGATTTTTATTAAGAAGATAACCTGCTTTAAAAACTGTTTCGTCGCTTTCTTTTGCGTAGCAGGGTTTAAAAACATCGGGATAACCGTATTTTTTCTTCTCGGCAATAACATATTCGGCTATCTCGACATCTCTTTCCATTATGCCGAAATTGGCGTCTGCACAGTAGCAGTATTTAATCTTATTCTTCGCTATCCATTCAATTTCGCTTTTGATTTTTTCCATCGGGAAAGGTCGCACTTTTTTTGTGAAACACCATTCGCAGTACGTGCATCCGTAAGGACAACCTCTGTTTGTTTCAAGAGTTGCGTGAAATTCCTTGTCAGGATTTTCTTTCATTATGTTATCAAAGATTCCGTCTATATAGGGAGAAGGATAAGAAGAAATATCGCAAGGATGTCTGAATTCTGTTGTAACATTCCCCTCTTCTGCTCGGAAAGAAAGGTTCGGCACATTATAAAGGCTGTCTTTATTGATAAGAGCCTTAAGGAATAGTGCTGTCGTTTCTTCACCTTCATTGTGCATAAGGAAATCTATGAAATCATAGTCATCGAGAAAACTGCTGCCGTGAGGTACACTGTGACCGCCGAAAATAATTTTAACGGACGGAAAGCGTTTTTTCAGCTCAATGGCAAGAGTTTTGTTATATTCAATATTCCAGGTAAAGCAGGAAAATGCAACGATAGATGGATTATCAAATCGCTTTAAAACATCATCAATCTTTTCGCGCATTACGATAATATCGGGGATATCATAATGCTTCATAATCTCCTCGTCGCGTTTAAGATATGCCGCTATACATCCTACGGAATAAGGAAGGAATACGGGTGATGAATATGATACACCAATCTGTACAAGATAAAATTTTTCTTTCATCACACTATTCCCCTTTCTATTAATCTTTTTGTTTTACATCATCCTTATATGAAGACCAGCCCATTCTGCCATACCAGATAACAAACTTGCCGAAATCTTTCCAATCTGCAACAAGATTACTGTCACGCATAACAAGGGTATGCTCTTTCTTTTTAAGAGGATGAATGTTATTTACATAAACATCTTTAAGGTAATTATGAATATCATATCGAAGGCTTACCGTTTTTTCTTTCTCAAACGGAGTGCGGATGATATTCTTCTGATAGCTGAGTAAATCTTCGAAGATATCTTCGGGTACCTCATAAGTTTCAAGATACGGGACAATTTCTTCATAGAACTTATCAAGCTGAGAAATTGCATTGAGGACAACATACTCGTGATCGTCCCACACGATTTCACCGCACGGTTCAAACATAAGCTTTCTGTTTGTTATACCGAGAGAAAGCTCGTCAGCATGGCGCTTAATATCAAAATAAAGCTTTGATATAAACAAATCGGGATTACTTTCAAAATAGTCGAGTGCGCCGTCGTAGAATCTTTCATAAGGTACACCCATTTCGTTATGAAGATAAATTCCGAACGCACGGATAAGACCGTTTCCGTGGAGAGCCTTTGTCATATAGTAAAACGCAGTTGCCCTCACCCACATTTCGCGGCTCATTGAGTTGGTTTCAACAACGATATTGTTGTACTCAGGCACACTGAATGCTTCGTTGTTGAAATGCGGACGGATGATTTCCGAACGCACCGTCTTAATACCGAACTTTTTCATATAGTTCTTCTGACCCATTGTCGCATTAGGAAGAAGAATACAGCCGTAGACTTCAAAAACGAAGTGCTGTCCTATTTCAAAAAGTTTACCAACGCCTTCAATAAAGCTTTCATATGTTTCACCGGGCAGGCCGAGAATCAGCTCTGAATAGGTTTTCATATTCGCTTTGTTGTAGGTCGTGAGAAGATTTTTATAGAAATCAAGAGAAGTATTTTTTCTGCCGATGTTTTTAAGAACTTCGGGCGACATACTCTGGAAAGAAAGGGTTGCGCCGATTCTGTCAAACTCGCAACGTTTGAACACCTTGACAATTTCAAAAACATTTTCAAAGTTGTTCTTTGCATAGTTCATTCTCATTCTTTCGGGGTAACCTGTTTCTTCTTTTACCCTTGCAAGTTCATTTGCAATTTCAAGGTCACGTTTGAACATACCGAAATTAGCATCAGCACCCCAGACGAAAGCAATCTTATGGTCTGACATCCATCGGATTTCTGCCCTTACTCTTTCAAGCGGAAACAGACGGGTTTTAGCCTTGAGCAGACCCCAGTCGCAGTATGCGCACTGATTAGGACATCCGCGGCTTGTTTCAAGGATTGCATTGAATGTTATTTCGGGATGGTCTTCGACTATTTTATCAAACCAGCCCTCAAGATACGGTGACGGATAATCAAGAGTTTCCTGAAGTTGAGTCTGCGTTCTTGTGAATCCGCCGTCGGCATTTCTGAACGAAATATTGCATACTTCTTCAAAGCTTCTTCCCTCTGAATAAGCTTCAAGCAAATACTTAACCGTATCCTCACCTTCACCGTGGCAGAGAACGTCTATATAGTCATACTCTTCAAGCATTGAGAAATTATCGGGAATATCGTGTCCGCCGAAAACAATAAGACAATCGGGATATTTTTCCTTAACAGCCTTTGCAAGAAGCTTGTTATACTCCGTGCTCCAGCAGTAGCTGGAAAAACCAATGAAAGAAGGATTGTCGAGTCTTTCAACAACCTCGTTCACATCTTCACGAAGGAAGACAAAGCCTTTGAATTCGCAGTTGTTCTTTACGATATCGCTTGTAAATGCAGAGGCAGCAAGAATACCCGCCGTATACGGCAAGTATGCATTCTGTGTTCCTGAGCTGGCTGAAACGTCAACCTGAACGAAGTAAATATTCTTCATCTGCACTACCTCCTGAATTACATAATATATCAATGTATTATATCATTACAGCATATTGATGTCAAGAAAACCGACACACAAAAAAAGAAGACTCCGCAGAGTCTTCTTTAAGATTGCGATTTATATTATTTCCAGATGAACCAAATAAGGAGGTAGCCTGTTGTAACAGCTGCAAGAGTAAACGGAACACCGTATTTCATAAAGGTTGTTGCCTTAACCTCGTAGCCTTCCTTACGAAGAATACCGATACCCGTGATATTTGCACTTGCGCCGATCGGGGTAAGGTTTCCGCCGAGTGTTGCACCGCACAAAAGACCGTAGTAGAGAAGTTTAAGTCCTTCACCTTCAAGGCCGATACCTGTACCGATTGCAGGAACAACAGCAAGCATTGTTGCAGTATAAGGAATATTATCGATAAATGCAGAAAGAATAACCGACATCCATACGATGATTGTGAACACAACGAAGGTGTTGCCTGAGCCGAGGTTTGCGATTGCGTTGCCTATAACCTGAACGACACCTGCTGCCTCAATACCGCCGATTACAACAAAAAGACCTGTAAGAAGTACGATTGTATAATAGTCGATCTCCTTGAAAGCATTTTTTACAACTTCCTTGTTCTTCTTGATGAACAGTTCTCTTATAAGACCAACTACGAAGAATGCGATACAGATTATACCGTTTGTGATGTCAGGCTTTGTGAGCTGACCCGGCTTTGCATTATCAGCATACGGAATGAATGAAACAGCGATAAGCGCAACGATTGTGCCAACGAGGAGGAATGTCGGGAATTTATCCTCAACTACTGTTCTGGATTCAAAGCTGATCTTACTCTTTTCCTTACGGAACATAAAGAGGATAATAAATGCACTTACCAATGCACCTGCTTCAACAATCCAGAACATACCGGGTTTGCCGTTATCAACAAAGAATGATGAGAAATCAAGGTTTGCAGCCTTTCCGAGAAGGATTGATGTTGTATCACCAACGAGGGTTGCCGCACCCTGAAGGTTTGAAGAAACTGCAATACAGATAATTGCAGGAACCGGAGATGTGTTCACCTTTTTACAGAAAGCAAGAGCAACAGGAGCTATCATAAGAACTGTTGCAACGTTATCAACAAAAGCAGAAACAATACCTGCAAAAAGAGAAATCGTAAAAATTGTCCACTGCATATTAGGCATTTTTGAAATCAGGAAGTCAGATATCAACTGTGGCATTTTTGATTCGATAAAAAGGTAAACCGTACCCATTGTACCCGCAATCATCATGATTACGTTCCAGTCGATTTCGCTGAATGCATGAGCTAATACGTAGGAATAGGTCCTGCCGTCGATGGCAAAAAATCCATCGCCGAAAATCGTGGGATTAACAACGGAGATTATTCCGAGTGCAATAAAAATTATTGCCGAA
>JAZSID010000147.1:0-8640 GCA_045533625.1 Acutalibacteraceae bacterium
ATTATCCTCGTTGACAGTAACCTGCACCGAGAGCATATTCTCCCATCGGAAAAGGCCTTTGCTTACAAAATGAATATGGACGCTCTTAAAAAGCAAGGCAAACGAACGGATTTAACTTCGGACCCGGTGGGTCCAAAGTTGAGTTCTGCAGAAAAAATCTCAAAGGACAGCGAACGCAGTGCAACCCAAATCAAAAGGTATATCCGTCTGACTAATCTTGGCCAGCGCAGACTTAACCTCGCGCATGAAGGCAGAATCGCAATGCGACCTGCGGTTGAAATCTCATATCTTACTCCCGAAGAACAGATGATGATTTTTGAAACCTATGAGAGTGATGAGGTCACTCCTTCACTTGCTCAGGCACAGAAATTGCGAAAGCTCTCGGAGCAGAATCAGCTTAATGCTGATACGGTGTTGGCAATTATGACAGCAGCTAAACCTAATCAGGCAGAAGCTATAAAAATTCCTGAAGAACGTATCAATAAGTTCTTTGGTAAAAACTATACCAAACAGCAGAAAGAAGAGCATATCTTAAAGGCTCTGGAATATTATCAAAAATATCTTCAGCGACAGAGAAATAAGGATAGGGATGCGAGGTGAGATAATTGAAAGAGATATTTCCCGATAACAAAACAATATTCGTTTTACCGCCTGAGCCTATTGATGAAAACGAGCTTTCAAGCATTTCGGATATTATGGTGTCCCGCAGTGATGAAGCTGTTGTTGACCGTAGCAAAATACGCCGTTTCGGTGAAGAAACCTTTCAAATGAAAATAGGCGGTACAACCTATGAGGTTTCTACTCATTTTAATTCTAAAGGCAGACAGTGTATCTTTGAACAGTTCAAAGAACTGATTTTATCTAAAAAACTATTGTAATATCACACATTTGAAAAAAGACAATCGGACATTGTAAAATACGAATATCCTTGCGATGTCCGGTTGTCGGAAAGGAGAATTTTTAATGACAACTGCAACAAATATTTCAGGACAAACAATAAATGATGAATTAATTACGGCTCTCTACTGCCGTCTTTCAGTTGAAGATATTAAGGATGATAAATCCAAAAAGAAGAACGGCAGAGAAGATGAATCAAACAGTATATCAAATCAGAAACAGATTTTGCTTGACTATTGTAAAAAACACGGATACAAAAATACAATGTTTTTCATTGATGACGGTATTTCGGGTACAAGCTTTGACAGAAGCGGTTTTAACCAAATGCAGCAGATGGTTGAAGAAGGTAAGATTTGCAGAATCATAGTAAAAGACCTGTCACGTTTTGGTCGTGAGCAGGTCGAAGCAGGCAGATTAACGCAAATTGTATATCCGTCGCTCGGTGTAACCTTCATTTCAATTCAGGAAAATGTAAATAGTTCAACAGGTGACGGTATGGAGATGTTACCGTTCTATAACATCTTTAACGAATGGTATGCCGCACAAACCTCAAAGAAAATTCGTGCCGTATGGCAATCAAAAGCTAACAACGGAAAACGAGTATCTTCTACCGTGCCTTTCGGTTATGTAAAGGATGCAACCGATAAAGAGAAATGGCTTATTGATGAACCTGCAGCGGAGGTTGTACGAAAAATATATGATTTGTGTCTTGCGGGACGAGGTCCTCTGCAAATTGCTCGTATATTAGAAGCAGAGCAAATCTTGATTCCTTCGGCATATTATGAATCTGTCGGCAGAAAGCACTCACGAAAAGTTCCTATTAACTCATGCAGATGGGACCAAGCAACAGTAGTTGGAATATTAGAAAACAGGCAGTACACAGGTTGTGCTGTAAACTTCAAAACTACTACTGTTAGTTACAAGGTTCACAAGAAAATCTATAACGAAAAAGAGGATTATCAGATAATTCCCAATATGCAAGAACCTATCATTAGTGAAGAAAAGTGGTTAAGAGTTCAGGAGCTTCGTGAAAATCGTCGCAGACCTACCGCCACGGGAAGAACAAGTTTATTCTCAGGTTTGGTTTATTGTTATGATTGCGGTTCAAAATTACACTTCTGTGCAGCTAAAAGTTTGAATAAGAATCAGGAGTTTTTCAGATGTGCAAACTACAAGGACGACAGAAGCGGAACCTGCAAAATTCATTATATCCGCAATGTTGTGCTTGAGAAGATTGTACTTGAAGCTATACGAAACTTAGCAGAATTCATTCGTTACAATGAAAAGGTCTTTTTGTATATGATTGCAAAGCAGAATGATGCAATGAGAAAGGCAGAGTATGAAAAGCTGAAAAAGACTGTTGCTGATGGTGAAATCCGCATAAAAGAGTTAGACCGCCTTATTGAAAAGGTTTATGAAGATAACGCTCTTGGCAGGATGGACGATGACAGATACCGAAAGCTGATGGCTAAATATGAGCGAGAGCAAAGAGAACTTGCCGTAACTGTTTCAGAAGGTCGGGAAACATTGAGGTCTGCTGAGCAGAAATCTGTTGATTTAAGATTGCTTCTTCGCACTTTCAGAGAAATGACAGATATACAGGAGCTTACACCGACACTTGTCAATTCACTTATCGAACGTATTGAGGTTCATAACAATGACAAATCAAGCGGTCACTGTTTTGTGAAGGTGGATATTTATTTTACAGCTATAGGAATGATTTGTATTCCGACAGAGGAAGAAGTTATTGCTATGATGGAAGAAGCAAGAAAGGATCCGCAAGAATACCGCATTGTAGCATGATAAACAAGAAAACGGTGCAACCCCAAACGGGGTTACACCGTATCTCTCAAAAAACATCCTTATGGGGCGTGTGCATCTGACGCACTGTGTATTTTTATTCACTTTGAGAATTAATCGGCACAAAAGTATTTATTAAACACAGTGTTGATTTTTGTAAAATTTTGTGGTAAAATAATACCATAATTTTTCGGAGGGATGTAAAATGCCTGTAAAATCACTTGACAGACGTGCAAAAATGACACGCGAACTCCTAAAGCAAAGTCTTATTGAACTGATGAAGGACCGACCAATTCACGAAATAAGCATTAAAAAAATCTGTGAAACAGCAGATATCAACCGCAGTACTTTTTATCACCACTACGATTCTCAGTATGAGCTTTTTAACGACATTCTTAACGATATCGGTAATGACATCACAGAAATGGTGAAGAAGCACAATTCAAGTCCCAATTGGATGAACAACATTCTCGTTGATGCCTTTACCTACATTGAAAACAGACGTGAAATGTTTCTTGTTCTTCTTAGCGAAAACAGCGGTTTCAGCGTCGGCGAAACGCTTACATCCTACGTTGAGCGTTTTGTTAACACAACCTCGGAATCTTCAAGTGAAATTGCCAATTACTGTGCACAGTTTGCGACGGCAGGTATGACATCCGTTGTGTGGAAATGGCTCAACACAGAAAACCGTATGTCTGCAAAGGATCTCGGAAATATGATTTCAACTCTTCTTATGCCGAGTATCGGCAGATTCACTCTTTTTCCATTGCAGTAATTTTTTAACAAAAAATAAAACACTTGTAGTTTATGGAAATCCATATTCTACAAGTGTTTTTATTTACAATAAAATTTTATTTATCCTTGTTCTTTGCTCTTAATTCAAGTACTTTTTCGTGCACTTCTTCCTTTGTTTTGCCTGTAAGCTTATAGAAGAAGAAAGGCACACCTGCAAGGAACATCATAATACCGTGAACGATTGTGTAGAAGAAAAGAAGAAGAATCTTTGATTTCAATGACTGTTCAGGATTCGGAATCGCATCCGTCGGCTGAATGTACTGAATAATAGAATTGCTGCCGTAAAGCACCTGAGGCGCTAAAGCGCTTGCAACCGTACCGCTGATAAGCGTTCCGATTGAAATGACAAACGGAAGCGATGCGTCAAGTCGTTTGCCCGTTTTGACTTCCATATCTTCAAGCACATCTGCCTGGAACATCGACGGAAGAAGGTTTGAAGCACCGAACTGCAAGCCGATGAGGAAGAGGAAGACGATGAAAACAATCTGCAGAACAGGCTTCGGATTTGAGAAATAAATATATCCGACACCGAAAGCTAATGTGTTAGCAATAATTGAATAAATACCGCTTGCGATATAAAGAACCTTTGAATTAAACTTCTTTAAAAGGAAGTTAATGACAAGCATACCGACAGCTGTACCGATACCCGTCGGAAGTCCGAAAAGAAGGAACTTTGACGTTGAGCCGAGAAGTGCCGCTGCAAGGAACGGTCCCATATATGTTGCAAGATTTCTGAAGCTTTTAAGGAATTCTGACGCGATGATAACCCATGCATATTTGTTCTTGAGAACATCGCCGAAACCGACAAGAGGATTTTTCTTTTCAGCCTTGTAGGGTACTCTTTCCTTTACGGCACCCATACCGAGAAGAACGGTTATAATTCCGACAACACCACAAAGTCCTGCGCCGATTATGTACTGTAAGCCTTCGTTATCCTTCCAGATAAGACCGATTACAAGAACAATTACGAGAGGAGCAGAGTTTCCGACTGCGGAAGAAATACTTCTGAAAGAAAGGACGTTATCGCGCTCTTTCATATCGGGTGTCATAACGTTGGCGACCATATTGATTGAGCCGCCGAAGTTACATATAACGCCCCAGAGTACGGCAATCGTGATAACATAAATCATAAGTGCAGTACCCGCAAGCATCGGCGGTGTCCAGAACGAAAGCATAAGCAATGCGCCCATCGGCACGGCAACAAGCATAACAAGCGGTCTGAATTTTCCGCCCTTGCCCGGTTTTCTTGTGTCGATATACATAACAACAAAGAAATTGAGAATAAAGCCGATAACACCTGTGAGGGTGTTGAATGTTGTTGCCTGGTCGTCAGTGAGTTGCAAAACATTGACAAGGTAAGCATTTCTGTACGAGCCGATCATACCTGTCATATTTGTGTAGAAGAAAACGCCGATAAGATAAAGCACCATTTCTTTCATCTTAACGTGCTTTGTGTTTTGATTTTCAACGGTTTTCGTTGCCATTGTATCTCCTCTTTTCAAAACAGTATATAGTTATTATATCATTTTACTCAGACCTCAATCAATCTGTATTTTCTATAAAAAAACAATAACTTTTTAGTCACAATAGATTAAAAAAGTGTCACTCTCTTTCGAAAGTGACACTTCTGAATTATTTTACTTTTGAAATAACCGTTTTGTAAAGGTAAACAAAGCAAACTACGGAAACAATAAGCGATACAATTTCCGCAATCGGATATGAAAACCAGACAAGGTCATAATTACCGATCTGCAGTCCGTAACGTGCGAGCAAATACGCCGCAGGGGTGAGCACCAAAAGCTGACGGATGAGCGAAACGAGCATAGAGAAAAAGCTTTTTCCGAGTGCCTGGAATCCTGCACCGAGCGAAATACATATTCCCGCAAAAACGAAGCTTGAGCCGATTATCCTGAGTGCAGGAATACCGATTTTAAGCATCTCTTCCGAAGCACTGAAGAAACCGAGTAAGGTATCGGGAATTGACGCGAAAAGCACAACACCGAGGATGCTAAAAAACTCAGCATAAACTACAGAAAGCTTGATGGTTTTTAACATTCGTTCCTTGTTGCGAGCGCCGTAGTTATACGCAATTATCGGGATAACACCGTTATTAAGACCGAAAATCGGCATACAAATGAAGCTGTTAAGCTTGAAAAATGCGCCGAAAACCGTTGCTGCAGTTTCCTTTCCGGGTGTGTAAAGGATGAGAATTTTATTCATACAGTAGGTCATTACCGAACCGATACCTACCATAATGATTGACGGAACACCAATTTTATAAATCTGTCCGATAAGCTTGCCGTCGGGACGGAAGTTTTTGAAAGTCACGCTGAGTTCGTGATTTTTCTTTGAATTGAGTACAATTGCGATTACCGCCGCCACAATCTGTCCGATAACGGTTGCAACCGCAGCACCCGTAACCTTCATTCCAAAGCCGAAACCGAGAAAAGATTCTTCAGAAGAGAAAATGAATATCGGATCAAGGATGATGTTGATTATCGCACCGATACCCTGAGTGCACATTGTGAGCATCGTTTTTCCCGTTGACTGAAGGAGTCTTTCATATGTAATTTCAAGGTAGATACCAAACGACATACAGCAGACAACACGAAGATAATCCACACCGTACTGAATAATTTCCTCAATATTCGTCTGCGACCTCATAAAGATTTCAGCACCGAAAATACCAAAAAGCAAAAACGCGATTGCACTCATTACGGCAAGGAAAACACCGTTCTGCGCAAGCTTATTCGCCTTTTCGGGATCCTTTTCTCCGAGTGAACGCGAAACAAGCGCATTGATGCCGACACCCGTACCTGTTGCTACACCTATCATAAGATTCTGCGCAGGGAAACACAGAGAAACAGCCGTCAGTGCTTCCTCACTCAGCATTCCTACGAAAACAGAGTCAATGATATTGTACAAAGCCTGAACAAGCATTGAAATCATCATCGGCAACGACATATTTATAATCAGTTTGTTTACGGGCATAACGCCCATTTTATTTTCTCGCATTTTAATACTCCTTTTTTGAAACAACATCAAGGATTATACCATAATTCTTCGGTTTTGTAACAACAAAGTTTTTCTTTTTGCGACAGTGTTTTTTGTATAAGCTGACACAAAGATACATATTAAGGAAAAATTATACAGTTTTTTTTAGTTTTCGACCCGTTTATTCTATCAATTAAAAGTTGAAAATGAACGATCAATATAGTATAATTTCTTAGAATGGTATAATACCATAAATAGGATTTAGTCACAGCTTTCAACTTTGCTTAAATCCAAAGAAAGTCAGGTGATTTTTATGAAAACTGTTTACGCTGATAACGCTGCTACAACAGCTCTCTGCCCCGAGGCTCTTGAGGTTATGGTAGAATGTCTTAAGGACAACTACGGTAACGCATCAAGTATGCACCATTCAGGACAGGCTGCTGCTGACGTTGTGCTTCAGGCAAGACAGGATATTGCAGATTGTATCGGTGCTGATGTCAACGAAATTTATTTCACATCAGGCGGAACGGAGTCCGACAACTGGGCAATCACAAACGCTGCACGTCTCGGTGCAAAAAAAGGAAAAACCCACATCATTTCAACTTCATTTGAACACCACGCTGTGCTTCACACATTGATGAAGCTTGAAAAGGAAGGTTTTGAAGTAACATATCTCGACGTGCACGAGGACGGTTACGTACGTGTTGACGAGTTTAAAAAGGCTATCAAAGACGAAACCTGCCTTGTTACGATTATGTACGCTAACAACGAAATCGGAACAATTCAGCCCGTCGAAGAAATCGGCGCAATCTGTAAGGAAAAGGGAATTTATTTCCACACAGACGCTGTTCAGGCTGTCGGTCATCTTCCGATTAACGTTAAGGAACAGAACATTGATATGCTTTCATTCTCTGCTCACAAGTTCCACGGTCCGAAGGGTATCGGCGCGCTCTACTGCCGTAAGGGTATTCCTCTCATCGGCTTTATGCAGGGCGGTGCCCAGGAAAGAAACAAGCGTCCGGGCACAACAAACACTCCCGCAATCGCTGCAACAGCTGCG
This sequence comes from Acutalibacteraceae bacterium, assembly GCA_045533625.1. Classification (GTDB taxonomy): domain Bacteria; phylum Bacillota; class Clostridia; order Oscillospirales; family Acutalibacteraceae; genus CAG-488. The sequence goes on from JAZSID010000147.1 coordinate 7,547, forward strand.
GCACTCAAAAAGAGCTGTGCAGAAATGGACAAGAATATAGCTTATGTCAGCGCTCTCCGCGACAAGCTTATTGACGAAATTATTAAAATTATTCCGAGAACAAGAGTTAACGGCGGACGCTCTCCCCGTCTCCCGGGTAATGTAAGCTTCTGCTTCGAGGGTATCGAGGGCGAATCACTCCTTCTTTACCTTGACCTTAAGGGAATCTGCGGTTCATCGGGCTCAGCCTGTACTTCAGGCTCACTCGACCCTAGCCACGTTCTTCTTGCGCTCGGTCTGCCGCACGAAATCGCTCACGGTTCACTCCGACTTTCACTGAGCGAATACAACACAGAAGACGAAATTGATTATATAATCGAACAGCTTCCTCTCGTGGTTAACAGACTTCGTGATATGTCACCCGTTTGGGAAAAGATTATGAAAGGAGAAAACTGACCATGGCATACAGCGCAAAGGTTATGGACCATTTTGAAAATCCGCGCAACCTCGGCAAAATGGACGATGCAGACGGCATCGGTGAGGTTGGTAACGCAAAGTGCGGAGATATTATGAAAATTTACCTCAAGATTGAGGACGGAATTATTGCAGACGTTAAGTTCAACACATTCGGCTGTGCTTCTGCTATCGCAACAAGCTCAATGGCCACAGAGATGATTAAAGGACAGAAAATCGAGGACGCTCTTCAGCTGAGCAACAAGGCTGTTGTTGAAGCTCTTGACGGACTTCCGCCGGCAAAGATTCACTGTTCTGTTCTTGCAGAGCAGGCTGTTAAAGCAGCTCTTGCAGACTATTACACAAAGAACGGCATTGAATTTGACCCTTCACTTCTCAGCGGTTGCGGCGGTCATTGTGACGACTGCGAATCCTGCGGTCACTGAGGTTAAAAGTATGAAAAAGGCTATGATTGCCATGAGTGGCGGAGTTGACAGCTCCGTCGCTGCTTATCTTATAAGCAAAGAGGGTTACGAAACTGCAGGCGCAACAATGAAGCTGCACAGCGATGCTACCGAAGCTCAGAGAGAGGCCTCCTGCTGCTCTTCCGAGGATATTGAAATTGCACGAAGTGTTGCAGAAAAGCTCGGAAGTCGGAGGCC
>JAZSID010000119.1:0-54871 GCA_045533625.1 Acutalibacteraceae bacterium
TACGAGGAAGAGTACTTCGCAAAGAAGTGCGCAAAGTCAAAGGAAATGATTGAAGTCGCTAAGGGTCGTATCCCCGGCGGCGTTCAGCACAACCTCGCATTTAACTATCCGTTCCCCCTTGTTTTCACAAGGGCACAGGGCAACAAGCTTTATGACGTCGACGGTAACGAGTATTACGACTTCCTTCAGGCAGGCGGCCCGACAATCGTAGGCAGCAACCCTGAAAAGATCCGTAATAAGGTTATCGAGCTCCTCAACGACTGCGGTCCGTCAACAGGTCTTTTCCACGAGTACGAGTACAAGCTCGCAGACAAGATTGCAGAGTGCGTTCCGTCAGTTGAAATGTTCCGTATGCTCGGTTCAGGTACTGAGGCTTGTATGTGCGCTGTTCGTGTTGCACGTCTTGCTACAGGCAAAAAGAATATCCTTAAAATGGGTGGCGCATACCACGGCTGGTCAGATCAGGTTGCTTACGGTATGAGAGTTCCCGGAACAAAGAATCTTCAGTCCCCCGGTGTTCCGATGTTCGTATTCAAGCATACAGACGAATTCTTCCCGAACGATCTTGAAGACCTTGAGAAGAAGCTTAAGAAAAATCAGCTCACAGGCGGTACAGCTGCTGTATTCCTTGAGCCCGTTGGTCCCGAAAGCGGCACACGTCCCCTCAGCAAGGCATTCGTTAAGGGCGTAGAAAAGCTTTGCCGTAAGTACGGTTCACTCCTTATCTTTGATGAGGTTGTTACAGGCTTCCCTATCGGTGTTTCACGTGCTCAGGGTTACTTCGGCGTAGATCCCGACCTTACAATCTTCGGTAAGATCATCGCAGGCGGTTATCCGGGTGCAGGCGGTATCGGTGGTCATAAGGACGTTATGGCTCACCTTGGCGCAGGTCTTGACGGTTCAGGCAAGAAGGTTAAGAAGGCAATGTGCGGCGGTACAATGGCTGCTACTCCCCTTTCTTGCGTTGCAGGTTACTATACACTCTGCGAAATCGAAGAATCAAACGCTTGCCAGAAGGCAGGACTTATGGGCGACAGACTTGTTAAGGGTCTTCAGAAGTCAATCGAGAAGCATAACCTTCCCTTCGTAGCATTCAACCAGGGTTCAATCTGTCACCTTGATACAGTTGGTACAATGCACTATTCAATCGACTGGTCAAAGCCGTGGCTTATTCCTGATGTACTTAAGCAGACAAGTATCCGTAAGAAGGAAATGGAGCATATGGGTGCTGCTTATATGGCAGAAGGTATGGTTACTCTTGCAGGCAGCCGTCTTTACACAAGTGCTGCTTACACAGAAGAAGATATCGACGATGCAATCGCACGTTTCGACAGAGTATTCGAAAACTGCGGCAGAATCGGCTAATCATAAATTAGGAGAAAAATTATGGCTTATAACATTCAAGAAGCAAAAGAGCTGGTTGTTGAAGCCGGCAAAAAGCTTTTGGAAACGGGACTCATTGCTCGCACATGGGGTAACGTAAGCGCAAGAATTTCCGACACTCAGTTTGTTATCACTCCGAGCGGAAGAGCTTATGAAACACTCACACCCGACGATATCGTTGTTGTGAATATCGAGGATTGCAGCTACGAAGGTGATCTTAAGCCTTCAAGCGAAAAGGGTGTTCACGCGGACGCTTACAAGCTTCGTCCCGAAGAGAACTTTGTTATACATACTCATCAGATCAAGGCTTCTGTTGTTGGTGCCACAGGCAAAAACATAGAAGCGATCCCTGAAAAATATACTGCACTTTTCGGCGACTGTGTACCCGTTGCAGATTACGGTATGCCGTCAACATCAAAGCTTCGCAATGCTGTTGCAAAGGCTTATGCTGATTATCCGAAGAGCAAGGCAATCCTTATGAAACAGCACGGTGCTGTTGTTACGGGAAGAAGCTTTGAGGAAGCTTTCGAAGTTGTTTCTGAGCTTGAAAACCTCTGCGAAGAGAAGATTCAGCAGGCTTACAAGATGTACGAAGGCACAGCTTACTATTCACGTACAGCTATGCTCAACAGCTACATCAAATCTGTCGGAAGCGGTAAAATGCCCAAGACAATTGCTGACCTTGGCGAAAGCGCAAGAATCGGTTCAAAGTTTGAGATTTATTTCAAAAACGGTAAGACCTTCACTGTTGATATCAAAACAGGCAAATCTGCATCAGAAGAAAAAATCCCCGCTGCAGCTCTTATCCACAGCGAGATTTACAAAAATTCAGATGTTGATTACATCAAGCATCTTACAGCAAACGAGATTATTGCAGTAAGTATTGCTCAGGATTCAATCTCTCCCCGCCTTGATGACTTCGCACAGATTGCCGGCACAAAAATCGGCAGTTTCAAGTGGGACGGTTCAAAGGCTTCAGGCAAGGCTGCTGCAAAGGCTCTTAAGGGCAACAACGCAGTCCTCGTTTCAGGCGCAGGTGCAGGTGCTCTTTGCGCAGGCACAAAGCTTGGCGACCTTGATGCGGTTGAACTCATTATGTCAAGAGAATGTCAGACCATTATCGGTGCAACATTCTTCGGCGCAGGAGATACACTCAGCCCGATCGATGCAAACATCATGAGAGTTATTTACCAGACAAAATACTCCAAAAAAGCTGAATAATTAAAATTAAATTTCCCCGAAACAGTTTAATTGCTGTTTCGGGGATTTATTGCTCTTATAGGATTTTTGCACGTACCACTTTTAGAGAAAGTCATAACTGCTTGCAAAAAACAAAACGGATAAGACTTGTGTGAAACGTAAAATAAAATATAGGCTTGAATTGCTTGATGTGAATAATATTTTATACAGGTGAAGGATGGTTAATTAAATTTTAATAACCATATTCGCCATACTCTTGTTCGCTTTCTCCTAATTTTACTACAATTATGTTGTTGATGCATTTTATATAGCCGTTTTGAGGATAACATGGCATGTTTTTAAATTCATCAGTTTCACAGATTTCGTAGATTTCGTCTTTTGTAGCCGTGGTTACATTCATTCCTAAAAAATTAAGCCAAAAGAGTTTATAGTGTTTTTGGGATATTAGAACGTTGTGAGAGTCGTTACTACCTCTGATAGAAGGTAACGTGGGGTTGTACTCATATTCATCTTGTAAAATGTGTTTGTTGGCACCCCAAATAGCTACCTTGTTGGTTTCTGTCAAATATTCGGGAGTTTCACAGATGTCGTCTAAAATATCTGAAGCGAGGTTAACTGTTCTTTCATATCGCAAATTCATATATAAATAATTCACATTTGCGTTGATGGTATTGTATACGATTAGAGAACAGATTATAATGACCGAAAAACTTTTTAACAGACCTACTAGTTTACTGGAATGGTGTGATTTTGCTATGAAGAATATAAAAAGCAGATACAAAAAAACTGCTGAAAACATCATCAGAGAATCATACAAGACCGATGTTGAAAAATACCTGAACAAGCATATTACAAATGGCATCAACGCGAAAGAACCTACGATAATTATAGCAATAATTGGATTTTTATATTTTTTTGCGCCTACAAAGCAATAAAAAACTATTGAAACAAAAAGCATGAAAAAAGCAACGTTCAATAGTGTGTAAACGCCAATAGCTGGGGCTCTACCTTCAATTTCTGAAAATTCAAAACCAAAAAGAGAGATGATTTTTAATATATTTGTTTCAATGGCTGTTATTAAATCGGATAGTGATAAAATACCGACTGAGTTAATTCCTTGATAATTTGTTAAAGTATTTCCAGATACTTTTAAAATGATTTTCAAAACAACTTCATATAAAACATATCCGCCAAAAACTGCAACGACATATTTATAATAATTACAAAATAGTTGTTTGATAGTATGGTTGTTGTTAAAAAACAAATCAAGTATAAATAAAACCGAAACGAGGATATTTTTTACAGAGATAAACAGCTAATAATGAAAGCGTGAAAGAGATCATATAACAGTCAGCTGTAAACATAAAAGCAAAAGTTGATGTCACAGATGGAAAGGAAACAACAATGCCGGATATTAGGATTGCAAACAGATTGTTACGTATATCGTAAATTTTTAATATGAGTATTACACTAATAGTTATGAAAATCAGAGATATTATACCGTTAACAAACGGGAGACTATATTCTGAAAATAGTTTTCCAACGAAATCTAGTAACCATCGGCCAGAAGAAACAGTAGCACCTACACCACGTAAATTTGAAATACTGTCCCAAGTTGGCAGATAGTTAAAAAAAGCGTATCCATGAGCTAAAGTGCCAATTAACAAAGTTGAAAAAACAGGAACTTTATATTGCTTTAAAAATGCCACAAACTTTGAATAGAATGAATAAAATTGAAAGTTTAACGATTCCATAATTAGTTTTCCCCTCCACTACTTGATTATCAAAATCCGGGATGTATATTATATCACTTTGCAAATCGTTTTTCAATATAAACAATAGATTAAACACAAAAGAGGTTTATAGTTACAGAAAGACAGCAGAATTAACAGGAAGAAATGTAAGCACAAACGTAACACTACAAAATATAGAGTCGTTACAATATTATGTGCGTACAAGTTCAATCCTGATGATGGCATAGCTATTGATTTTAAGAACGAAACATTTGTAGAAATTGGAACAGAGAATATAGTTTTGTAAAAAACATAAAGCACCGAATGTAAATGAGGAAAGAATCATATTCTGATTTATTTTGTTCGGTGTTTTTTCTGTTAACTTTGTGTGATGTTCAATGCGCATTCTATTGCTTACTCTGTAAGAAAGAACTTTTGCAACACTGTTTCATCACTCTTTTTTCATAAATGATGGATGAATCCGCAAATTTATTTTTATTCCGAACTCTTCGTCGACGGCAAAATTGTGTGCAATTTCTGATTGAAAACTCGCCCAAAAACAGGGAGTTGTTGAAAAATAAGAAATCGAATTACACCTTCTGACGACACTTACCGTATACGTCGCAGAACCGAGATAATCAGAAATATTTATCCTCGGTATAATAATATCTGAAAATATATATTGTATTTTGCTTCAGTTTTGTTATACTTAAAAATGAGGTGATGATTTTATGTTTATTCAAAGAATTATCAGTTTCTTTCTGGCTGTTGTTACATTTTTCGGCCATGTGTTTACCTTTCAGAAACCATTGAAAGAAACGGACTACGAAATTTCAACGCAAGAGGTTGTGCGCGATATGGATAAATATGCAGGCATTCATTCTGAAATCAAGGATTGTGGCGGTGTACCTACACTTTATATCAACGGTGAACCGCACGCTGCCGTAGCATATATGACTTATCTGGAAAAGTTCAATGAATATGACGACTTTGCGGCTGCGGGATATAAATTCTTTTCAGTTCCCGTTCTTTTCTCAGGCAGATGGATAAGTATAACAGATGGACTGACACCGTTCAAAAAAGGTATTTTTGACGAAAAGGGTGCTCCCGATTATTCACTGTTTGACGAGGCTGTTGAGAAAATTCTTGAAGCTTGTCCCGATGCTTACATAATCCCGAGAGTCAATATCAGTATGCCCGTCTGGTGGGAGGAAGAAAACCCCGATGAACTGAACATAAAAGACGGTGTGCCCTGCAGAGAGTCTTTCTACTCGCAAAAATGGCTTGATGATGCGTCTCAGTTCTTGCGCGAATTTACGCAATATGCAAACTCCAGCAAATATGCCTCACACATTGTGGGTTATCAGATAGCAGGCGGACAAACGGAAGAATGGTTTCACTTTGATATGAACGGAGGCTACGGTGAATGTGCAAAGCCGGCTTTCAAGGCGTTTCTTGAAGAGTATTATCCCGAAGTTGAGTACAAAGGTTTGCCCGATCTTAGCTTGCTTAATAAAAAATCGAATTATTTTAACGACGAGTATCTCACTCGCTATATAGAATTCGCAAACTTCAAGATTGCAGAATCGATAAGTCACTTTGCTCAGATTGTCAAAGAGGAAACGGGCGACAACGTTGTTGTCGGTACTTTTTACGGTTATACACTTGAGGTAACCAACTCCCTGCAAGGCAATCACGCACTCAACTATATCTTAAAGGATAAAAATATCGACTTTATATGTTCACCGAATTCATATATCGGCACTCGTTCCCCCGATATGGACTGGACCGAAATGTATCCTGCCGATTCCGTTCGTCTGCACGGAAAAATGTGCTTTCAGGAATGCGATATAAGAACACACCTGACGGTACCTCTTTCTCAGAAAGACCCGTCAACTGATCCATACGGACTTCTTGAAGCACCCGTATGGCAGCCGAGAGAATCAAAATATCAGGCCGTCAACGAAATCAGAAGATCGTTTGCCCGTCAGCTTATAAAAGGTAATGCACTGTGGTGGTTTGATATGTGGGGCGGCTGGTACGCCGATGAAGATATCATGAACGAAATGGCAACTTACGGAAGCATTTATGAGCAAAGTATGTCTGATACAGACAGAAGCTCGAAGGCAGAGGTTGCGGTATTCGTTGACGAAAGTGCATATAAGTATCTCACAAACGGTTCATTGCGTAACATTTTCTTTAATCAGCGCAAAGAGCTTGGTTATATGGGTGCACCGTATGATATATATGATGTTTATGATTTTGAAGCAGTTTACAAAAATTACAAGGCGGTTATTCTGTTATCAAATGCAAAAACAACTTATATGGAAAATGCTCGTGAACTTTGCAAAACAAACAAGGTTCCATATATTATGACCTCGAGTCTGAAAGAAAAATTTACTGTAAACGAGCTGAGAGCTTTCTGCAAAACAAACGGAGTTCATATTTACTGTGAAACTGATGATATTATTTATGTAAACGAAAATTATATTTGCATTTATGCAGTAACTGCCGGTGAAAAAACTATTGATCTCGGAAAGGAAAGAAATGTCAGTGAGTTGCTCGGAGGCACTTATCAGGGCACTGCAGACACCGTTACCGTTGAGATGCAAAAGGGCGAAACAAGGCTCTTCAGGCTTGACTGATTTTACAGCTTGATTCAAAGCGGAATTCAGCGCTGAACCACATACCTTTTACAAAAACACTTAGTGAAATATCAGGACATTCCGATGTAAAGATTATTAGGTGAACCATTAATCTTGGAACACAGATGAATTTACGTAAACTGAAAAAATATACAAAACAAAGAAAAAGCCAGGGAAAACCTAATGTTTCCTGGCTTTTTTATTTTAATCAAAGAAAATATAAAGCTGTAAGCCTGAAGAACTTGCGATGTATTTTACACCGTCGATATCAGGATAGATTTCGAAAAATCTTCCGTTATCAAATAAGCTTTTTTCAGCACGTTCTCTTTGGTAAACCGTACTGAATTTTACAACGACGTAATTTTCCTGCGGCTGCCGTTTTGCAATCTCTCTGAACCTTGAGAAACTGTAATCACCGCAGTAAAGATTTTTGTAGGTATAATAATTATATTTTTCCGCCGTGCAATCCGGTGCAGTCGGATTATCTTTCAGGAAGTGCTGCGAAACGGCAAGCTCCTTCTCTGTCACGGCAAAGAAGTCGTGAGTATAGTCAAGATACTGTTTCAGCTCGTCCGAATCGAAGCTCGTATCATCCCACGTCAGGTCAAAGTAGTAGTAATCTTCACCTAACTTGCAATAATTCCAGACGTGTCCGTTTAACGTTTCAGAGTCCGCTTTTTCGTCAAATTCGGCACCGCAGGTCAGACCTAACTTCTGCATTATTGAAGTGAACGCAAGGGTGTATCCGCTGCAAACGGTTTTCCCGTCAACAAGACATCCGTAAGCTGAATATCCGAGCAACGCGGATTCTTCCTTTTCGGCAAGCTCGTGGTCATAATCCGTTTTGCTGAGTATATCATCATAAACATAAAGAACGGCATCAAAAAGATTTCCCTTTTCTCTCGCCTTACCGACTATTTCATTTACACGTTCATCGTAAAGCTTTTTTCTTTGTTCAGCTTCAGCTTCGGAAATTGTGAAGTTCGGGTCAACATTCAGGGTGTATTTGTCCCCTTTCTGAATCTCCTTGAAAGTGAAAGAATTAGGATCTATCCAGAAATAATCAGGTTGCTCATACACAATTTCTCTGTAATTTTCGTTAAGCCAATCTTCGGCAAGCTCCATTTCGCTCTCGGCTTCAAAGCGCTCCATAAATGCGGTTGATTCATAGTCCTCAAATGCCGCACAAAGCTTCACGTAATAATCCTGATAATGTTCGCTGAGAGAAGTATAAAACGGGTAAATATCGGGGTTGCTTTCAAGCTTCGCTTCTATATCTGTCTGCGTTTGCGTCGGCTCGGGTATTGCATCTTCTTCAAGAGATGTCTTTATAGTAAAAATGCAATAAAAAGTCAGGGGTATCAGCACAAAAATCATTAGCCATTTTTTCACTGTGCTCACCCCTGATATTTTTAATCTTTTTTCTTGTTGCGAAGCTGTCTGAAAAATTCCGTAAGAATCTCCGCGCACTCTTCCTGCATAAATCCCGATACAGTTTCAGGCTTATGGTTGTACGGCAAGTCAAAAAGATTGACCACACTTCCGCACGACCCTGCCTTATAATCTGATGCGCCGTAAACAAGACGTTTTATCCTGCTGTTTATAATCGCACCCGTACACATCGGGCAAGGCTCAAGCGTAACATACATATCACATTGCCAGAGCCGCCATCCGCCAAGCTTTTTGCAAGCTTCATCAATTGCCTCAAGCTCGGCATGGGCAAGAGCATTCTTACCCGTTTCACGTCTGTTACGTCCCTTGCCGACGATTTCGTCACCAAGCACCACAACTGCACCTACGGGCACTTCGCCCTCTTCAGCCGCCTCGCGAGCAAGTTTTAAAGCCTCTTGCATAAAAAACGAATCATTCATAAAGTTAACCTACCAGTGTAAATAAAGATGCTATCGGGAACACTATACTTGCGATAATAAGAAGTACCCTTGAAACAGTATACATTTTCCGATATTTGATCATCTTCTCTGTCCTGATTACGTTAATCCACCTGAACAAAGTGAACATAACAAAAAACAAGCCTGCAAAAATCACAAACAAACCGAATGCACCTTTCGTCTGGGTAAGACCGAGTGTTGTTATAATCACAAAATTTATTGCAATAATCAAAGTCGGACAGGTAACGAATGCGGCTTTTTTAAGCCTTTTGTGCTTATTCATCGCTGTCGCGTCTTTCTTTGTTTTTACCGTGCAATTCTTTCTGAACACAATCATCGCTGCAACGCCGATAATTATAAGTGCAGAAGTTGCAATATAATAAATCAATACGCTCGCGTTCGGATATTTTTCAAAATAAACACTGAATAAAACTGAAATAAGGTTGTTGAAAAAATGGATTGCGACACTTGTCCATATGCTCTTTGTCTTGATACAGAAATATCCGAGAGACACACCTGCGATGAAAGCAAACGGAATCTGCACCATATTCGCGTGGACAATCGCGAAACAGAAAGCAGACATTAAAATTGCGAACCAATCTCCGTACTTTCTGAGAGGCTGCATAACAACGCCTCTGAAGGCAAATTCCTCAAACAAAGCGGGCATAACCGCCGTGCTGAGAATATATATGAGAACTCCTGCAAAAGAAGTCGGAATTGCCATATCTTCACTGCCCGAAAAGAACGTTACGCCGAAAAGCTCCAGAGAAACAGAAAACAGTGTTGTCACCGAATTTCCTGCAAGGCACAAACCAAGTCCCGCAAAAACACCGAGAACAAACAGCATTCCCGATTTCGGTGCATTAAAAACATTCATTCGCTTTCTGTCTTCCGACTTGCTGAACAGAAAAAATGCCAAAAAAGGCAGGAACATATAAAAAATCTGTGCAAGCGCTGAGAATGCCATAGAAAAATTCACATTATCACTGTAAAGTTCAGCTATCGGTTCGCTTGAAATCAGCAAACCTACGATGAACTGCATCGCAAACACACTGAGAATCAGAGCACCCGTTATCAGTCCGCGTTTGCTCAACTGCTCAACTTCCTTATCAATCACAGGATTATATCCGCCGAACATATTATAGAGATTCTGGTAGTAACTGTATCCGCCCGGATTGTTTGCCTGCTGTGTATGACTGTAAATCGGAGGATAGTAGTATCCGCCGTTACCCTGAGCATAACTGCCGTTATTATATCCCTGATTGTTCGGCGCTGAGTATTGACCGTTATACTGAGCACCGTAGTTAACGTTTCCTGAATTGTTATTATGATAATTAGGGTTATTGTCCATTTTTTCGCCTCGCTTATCCGACAAAACTTTCAGATAATTTATTATATCCTAAATATCTGCCATAATCAAGATTATCAAATGTTAACTTTTTAAGAACACGAAAATATACTTGTTTTTTGTCCAATAATAATGTATACTTATTAAGTATATAAATAAAAAGGAGCTGAGTCTATGGACCCAATCAAGGTTGACTTCACCAAAAAATCCGATCAGGGACCGGATAAAAAAACAGGTGTTGTTATTCCCCCGGAGAAAAAGGGACTTAAGATCGTTATCAACTTGCTTCTTACAGCAGTTTTTGGTGCGGTGCTTTACTACTTCCTTCTTCCCGCTTTCAATTTCAAATCAATTTTAATGTACGCTTTTCTTGGTGCATTATGCGTTTTTTATTGCATTGTAAATTACGTTACAAGCGGCGCATTGAAAACTCCTGACTATGCACCGTATGCAAGAAAATCAACTCTTGTGCCCAAAATTCTTATCGGTGTACTTCTTGCGGTTGTTGCAATCGGTTTCGTTGTATCATCAGTTGTTTTCAGAGCTTCAAGCTACGCTGAAATCATTGATGTTCAGACAGGCGACTTTGTGCAGGAAGTTGACGAAGCTGATTTTTCAAGCGTTCCCGTAATCGACGAAGCTACAACTGCTGTTCTTGCACAGCGTGCTGTTTCTGACCTTGACAAGCTCGGTTATGTTTCTCAGTTTGACATTCAGCCGAACTATTTCCAGATCAACTACAAGGATTCTCCCGTAAGAGTTGTTCCCCTTCAGTATTCAAACATCATCAAATGGCTCACTAACGCAAAGAACGGTCTTCCTGCTTACGTTATTGTTGACGCAAGAACTCAGGAAGCTGAGCTTATGGAAGTTAAGGGCGGTATGAAATATTCAACTGCTGACCACTTCAACGACAACGTTGTTCGTCACGTGCGTTTCAACTATCCGACATACCTTTTTGATACTCCGACATTCGAAATTGACGAAGAAGGCCATCCTTATTGGATTTTTGCAAAGCTTGATATGACAATCGGTCTTTTCGGCGGTAGAGATGTTACAGGTGCTGTTATCTGTGACAGCGTTACAGGCGAATGTAAAGAGTATTCAATCGATGAAATCCGTACAAAAGAAGAGCTTCAGTGGATTGACAGAATTTATTCTGCAGAGCTTCTTAATGAGCAGTACAATTTCTTCGGCAGATATCAGGGCGGTTTCTGGAACTCAATCCTCAGCCAGAAGAACACTTACTCAACTACAGAGGATTATTCTTACCTTGCAATGAACGATGACGTTTATATGTACACAGGCGTCACATCTCTTACAAACGACGAATCAATCACAGGCTTCATCCTTATCAACCAGCGTACAAAGGATGCTAAGTACTACGTGATGTCAGGTGCTAAGGAAGCATCAGCTCAGGCTTCTGCACAGGGTCTTGTTCAGCAGTATGAATACACTGCATCATTCCCGCTTCTCCTTAACATCGACGGCGTTCCGACATACTTTATGTCACTCAAGGACGCAAGCAGCCTTGTTAAGGGTTATGCAATGATCAACGTCGGTCAGTACACACTCGGTACAACAGGTACAACTCTTGAAGAGTGTATCAACAACTACGTCAAGGTTCTTTCTGACAACAACATCAAGGTTTCTGTCAATACAGACGGCATTGATGAGAACACAGGTTCTGCAGGTAGCTCCGAAGAAAAGCTTACGGCAACAGGCGTTATCACAGACATCAGAACTGCAGTTGTCAACGGCAACAGCGTTTACTACATCAAGCTTGATTCAGCTGATTGCTACTATTCCGTGAAGGCCGCTGATGCCGAAAACATCGTTCTTGTTAACAAGGGTGACGAGGTTACATTTACAATCACGACAGATGAAGGCAGCATTATCCCTGCTTCTGCTCTTGAGGTTAAATAAAAATGAACCGTACAAAAAAAGAAGTTGAAATTTTCTGGACGGGCGGTTACGACTCTACTTTCAGAGTTGTGCAACTTTCCCGTAAGGATGTTGTCATCCGTCCGTACTATCTTTCAGACAACCGTATCGCTGAAAGCTACGAAATTTCTGCAATTGAAAAAATCACGGGGCTTATAAGAAAGCATCCAGACACAAAAGCGGAACTGCTCGATATAGTTTACGTGCCCGTTGCAGAAAGACCTGAAACCGACAGTAAAATTGAAAATGCATACAACCGTATTTTCAGCGAGAATTGGCTCGGCAATCAGTACGTATGGTTGGCAAACTTCGCAAAACAACACAAGGGAATTGAGCTTTCAATCGAAAAAGGAACCAATCCCGTGAAGCTTATCGAAAAGAACGGCGGTTTCAGAAAAGAAATCGTTGACGTCATCGGCGAAACTTTCGTTGTTGACGAAAAAACTCATCCCGACTATTACGCTCTTTTCGGAAATTTCAGCATTCCCCTGCTTGAAATTTCAAAGCTTGATATGAAAGATTTCTTTATCAGAAACGACTACGTTGACATTATGAAAGCTACGTGGTTCTGCCACACTCCAATCAACGGGAAGCCTTGCGGAAAATGCAATCCCTGCAAAGGAGTTGTTGAAGAAGGCTTGGCAGAAAGGCTTGACGAAGAAGCCCTTAAAAGATATCGCAAGGCAAAGAAGGTTGAAAAGTTCAAAGCAACTCCTGTTTTCAGACTTGCGAAAAAAATTCTTCGCAGATAAAAATTCAAGCTGTATCAGATTTCGGTCTGATACAGCTTTTTTTATTTATTTTCTTGTTTGGGATCTTTCAGCTTTACTCTCGGTAAATCAAGTCTGAATATTGTCGCGAGCAACCTTATAACAAACGTAACCGCAACCGCCACAACAATCGACAGCGTCCTGTCCATATTCACAAGGCACATATTGTAATAAACAATTCCGCCTGCAATTGAAGCAAGAGCATAAATACGTTTTTTAAGCACAAAAGGAATTTCCCTTAACATAACGTCACGAAGAACACCGCCGCCGATTCCCGTTATAACACCCAGACAAACTGCGAGAATACCGTTCATTTTGAATCCGGATTCAATGGCAACCTGAACACCCGTAACGGTAAAAATCCCAAGACCGACTGCGTCGAAAACATTGTTCACACTGTCCACAATCTTCTGACTTTTCTGATAGTGGTTACGGAAGATATAAGCCATAAGAAAAACAAATAATGATACGGCAACAGCAAGCGTTACATACCGGTAATCTGAAAACATCCTTGGCGGAAGAGTGCCGATAAGGATATCTCTTATACAGCCGCCGCCAAGCGCCGTAATCGAACTTAAGACCAAAACGCCAAAGATATCCACTCTCTTGTTTATTGCGACCATAGCGCCTGACGTTGCGAATGCAACGGTGCCTAACATTTCAACTATAAAATATATCAATTCTTCAATTTCCATTTTAAACCTCAATCACACTGAATTGATGAATCCCTGTAACGTTTATACGCCCGCACCGCTTACAACATATGTAAGAATTTCAAGCGCATCCGACGAATTGATTTTACCGTCCTTTGTGCTGTCTGCACTGAGCCTTCTTGCAGGGCCAAGACTCTTCGTTCCGACAGAGTGCTGTAAAACAAGTAATGCATCACTTGAATTGATTACGGAATTCATATCCGTATCGCGATTGACAGAAATCACATATTCTGCAAGAACTTTCTCGCCGCCAATAATCTGTACTTTTGTACCCGTTGCAACACAACCACCGACCGTTGTTGTATAATTGACTGTCGCTCCGTCCTTGAGCTCAATATATTTTTCTGTAAACTCCTGTGTTGTCATCTTCGATTCGATGCCGTAAATAATTGTATTATCGTCATTGAAAGCAAAGTCATCGACTTCTTTAAACTCAAACGAGGGTTTTGTGGCAGGCTTATCTTCCGTCTTGTCATAGCCACTCATACCAAGATTTTTGATTATCTGTGGGTAATCATAATAGCAATAGTCAAGGTCGACATCTCCCTTCAATCCGGGAACTGATCCCGTTTCGCTGTACTGCCACATACCGTACGGGCCTTCATATGTACATTTATTTGCATACTGCGCAATCCAGAAATGGTAATCCGCTAACTGATGCGCATAAAGCTCGTCACGGGCAAAGAATTTATTGCAATAGATTCCCGTGTAAAATCCACCTTTTTCAATTGTTTCGCAGAATGCTCTTGCGACAGCCGTTGCTGCTGACTGTGAAAGCCTTACCTGAGCATCTGTTTCCATATCGTAGTAAACAGGCATTTCAAATTTGCAGTTATATTTTCTGAGGATTTCAAGAACAAATTCTGCCTCTTTTACGGCCTCCTGCACCGTTGTTGCCGCACTGAAATAATAGCAACCCACGGGCAGTCCCTTTGATTTTGCATTTTCGTAATGTGATGCAAACTTGTTGTCTTCCCTCATCGCTTTATTGGACGTTGCACTCGAACCAATTCGAAGAATTATCGCATCAACATTGTCAGCAATTTTGTTCCATGAAGTAATTTCATTCCAGACTGAAATATCAATTACATCCCACTTGATTCCGTCGTAATCATCTTCGGGTCTGTCAAGCGCCTTGACAACAAAGCTTTTTTCAAGAAGCACAACGTTTGTATTATACTTATCGCTTGCCGTAATTCTGTAAACATATTCGCCGGGGCTGAGTTTTGAAAAAGTCATATATCTGTCAAGTCCCGAAACTGAGTAAGACTCAGCGGCAGGGTTCGTTGTCTTTGTAAACTGTACGGTACCTCCTACACTTTTTACCGAACAGGTAACTGACGTAATCACATAATCCGATGTGACTGTACCTTTGATTGAGAAGGTCTGACCCTCTGTCATTTCTGTAGGATAGTTTGCATCGGTAAGTTTGAATGTATTGTAATGATCCTTCGACACAACCGTAAATGCTTTTTTCAGTAATACAACATTACTGTCCTTCGTATCCGAAACAACTATCTTGTAAACATAGTCGCCCGCTTTAAGTTTTGAAAAAGTAAGAAGATAGTCGATATTATGTATATTGTAAGTTTTTTCGCCGGGTTTGCCCGTATATTCAAACTCAGCCTCACCGTCAGCATTGTATACGCCGACGGTAACAGCAAGAATATTATTTTCAGAAGTAACTATTCCGTAAACCGAAAAAGTTTTTCCTTCAATTATTTCAACAGGATAAACTTCGTCTGTGAGCTTAATGTCAGTTTCAGCTAACGCAGGCACCGTCAGACAAAGAATCACCATAATGACAGCAATCACCGTACATCCGATTTTCTTCATCGTCATTTTGTTTTTCCTCCATTTTTCAATTCCACATAATTATACCATAAAATTAACTCCATGTATACTTGAAAAGGAAATATTTTATTGGTATAATTTAGAAAATCAGGGGGTTTATTATGAACATTTTTGACAGAAGCGAAATATTGTTGGGCAAAGATGCCATTGAAAAACTGAGTGGCTCTTCAGTCGCTGTTTTTGGTGTTGGCGGTGTCGGTTCGTACACGGTTGAAGCACTTGTGCGAGGAGGTATCGGCAAGTTGTTTCTTTTTGACGGCGACGTCGTTTCACAGACAAATATTAACCGTCAGCTTGTTGCAACAAGCAAAACCGTCGGCTTATCAAAAGTGGACGTAGCTGCGGCACATTGTCTTGAAGTGAACCCCGATGTAAAGGTGCACGCCGAAAGAATTTTCTTCAACAGTGAAAACGCAGACAGCATCGATTTTGGTCAGTTTGATTACGTTGTCGATGCTATTGACACAGTTTCATCCAAGCTTCTGTTAATTGAAAAATCCAAAGCAGCAAATGTTCCCGTAATAAGCTGTATGGGTGCCGGCAACAAGCTTGACCCCACACGTTTTGAGGTTGCAGACATCAGCAAAACAAGTGTTTGTCCCCTTGCAAAGGTTATGCGATATGAATTAAAAAAACGCGGCATTTCAAAAGTAAAGGTTGTTTACTCAAAAGAAGAGCCGATTAAACACGGTCTGACAGAAAACGGCAAACCGTTACCCGGAAGTGTTTCTTTTGTGCCGAGTGTTGCAGGGTTGATTATCGCCGGAGAAGTTATCAAGGACCTTATAAAAAAAGAAATCACCGATTCACAATGAATCGGTGATTTGATTTTATATGCTAAAACTTTCTTTTAATTATTTTTTATCTATCTGTTTGTCTTCACTGTGCTGTGAACCAGGTCCGGGTCCGTAACCGTAGCCACCGTAGCCGTATCCATAGCCGCCGTAACCGTATCCATAGCCACCATAGCCGCCATAGCCGTAACCATTGCCGTAGCCGTAGCCGTTACCGTAGCCATAACCGTTGCCGTAGCCATAGCCACTACCATAGCCGTAGCCGCTGTGTTTTCTCTTACGTCTGCCGTAGTATCCGCCGTAACGTAGATAACCCTTACGCTTGTAGTATCGGCTGTTTTCTTCATTACCGCTCATTGTGAAGATTGCACCAACAACGTCGATATCCGCACTACGGATTTCCTCGAGTGTGCGGTTAATATCAGCAACCTTAGCATAGTCACGTCTGATGCTGTAAATGATACCGTCAGCAAGAGGAGCGATAACCAAGCTGTCCGTAACAACATTTGACGGCGGTGAGTCGATGATAATATAGTCAAACTCACGGCGAGCCTGTTCAATAACGTTACGCACTTTTTCAGTATCAAGAACTTCAGTTGACTTAAGTGAAATACCGCCCGTCGGCAAAACAAATATACCGAGAGATTTGATGAACTTGATTGAATCAACATATGTTGACGTACCCTTGATAATCGGGATAAGACCGTAATTTGTATCGCTCTTAACACCAACTGCATGAAGAACAGCGGGCTTTCTCAAGTCACTGTCGATAAGGAGAACCGACTTACCTTTCTGTGCAAGTGAACAAGCAATATTAACCGCAACTGTTGTTTTACCTTCATCTTCATATGTACTTGTAACAACAAATGCCTTGTATCCCTTTTCACTCTTTACATTTTCAAGCTTAGTTCTGATTGATTTGAAGCTTTCAACAAAGGCGAAGCTGACCTTTGAGGAATCCGTAATAAGCAATGAACCCTGCGGAGTCTTGGTCTTTTTTCCGAAAAGACCAACCTGTTTTTCAAGCAACGGAACTGAACCGAGCACCTTGACATTGATCTCACGGCGAAGATTTTCAAGGCTTGTGACTGTATTTGTTGAAATAGTGATCACAAAGATAATCAACGCAACAATAGCAGCACCGATAACAAAACCGTAAATTGCGTTTGTCATTGCCTGGTCGCTGTTTGTAACAACCGGTGCCGACGGATTCTTTATAACCTTGATTGAAATTGTACTGTCAAAATCGCTGACATAATCCGGAAACTCTTCAAGAACAACCGCAAGCGCACGTTCACAGTATGCCTTATCCTGACTTGTAACACTTACCTCGAAGAATCCGTTTATACCCTCTCTAACTGTTTCAATGTTGAGGCTGCTTTCAATTGCTCCTTTGCTGTAATTGCTGTCGGGATTTTTCTCCTTTAGTTTAGCCTGAACCTTACTTACCATCTCGTCACTCTTAAGAAGGAACTGGTACCTTTGTGCATCAGAAGCACCAAAGAAAGTAGTTTCCTCCTCGTACTCAACAGGAGCATCTTTTCTTCCCGAATAATCCTTTACGATAACCATTTTCGTTTCCATGAATCCGAGAGTCATCGTTGAAGAATAAACCTCAACATACGTCGCCTTTGCAATTGCAAGACCACCTGCTGCAAAAATCGCGCCGACAAGCAAAAGTGCCCATATCTTACTGATAAGATTTTTAATAAAACGGCTTATATCAAAGCCTGAACCTTCCTCGTTATAATAAATATTTTTATTGGTATCCAGTTCCTGCATATTAACCATCCTTTCCGTCACAGTTTTCACCTTGTGACGAGGTATACGCCTGAATTAACAGACCTATTATAAAGTATCATCATATCCGTGTCAACTGTTAAAAGCTTCCGCGTTTATGTATTTCTCTTCTTTCCGCCATTGGTATGGGGTTATCCGTAAGAACAGCCTTTGCTGCATCATGCACCATCATCTGCATATTATACTGACTGATATCAGGCGGGAAATAGCGCATCATTTCCGAAAGATTCGGAGCTCTGTGGCTCAGTGAATGTGCATCCGTACCAATGAAAGATGCCAGGCCGTTGTATGCCATAGAATAAGCAAGCTCAAATTCCTGTAATCCGTCAAGACTTGCAAGACTTGTTGCGTTAATCTGGAAAATCACTCCGTTTTTAGCAAGTGAATTAACGGCATCATAATCAAATTGAAAAAACTCATATCTTTCAGGATGTGCAATTATCGGCACAAGACCCATATCGATTATTTCATTGAGATAATCGTATATTTTTCTTATCTGAACATTTCTGAAATTGAATTCGATAAGTATATATCTGCTCCCGTTTATGGTCAGACGTTTCAGGTCGTTTGCAAAAAAGATATCGTCATCAACAAAGACTTCGGCCCCGGGATAAAGTTTGACATCAATCCCTCTATCCGCAATACATTTGCGTAAAGAATGTAATCTTTCATCTCTCATTTTAATGAAATGGTCAACGTTATCAACTGTGTTTGTGTGCGGAGTCGCAACAATATGCTTGATTCCGTTCGCCTGTGCAAGATGACACATTCTTATTGCCGTTTCAAGATCGCGGGCTCCGTCATCAATTTCAGGAAGAATATGACAGTGAATGTCAATCATATTTTATCAACTCCTTAAAAATCTATTTCTTTTGCCGCTGCTACGGCAAATCCCTGTGCTGCAGGTACAACACGCAACGAATCCGAATAAAACCCGATTCCCATTGTGTCACCCTGAGCATAATCAATCACACCGTTACGCCGAGTGCAGGATTTAAGATGTCTGAGCATTTTTTTACAGCAATCTTCAAGCTCGTCGTTTTCCGTAAGTTTTGAGATATACGCAAAGCAGTAAGCAAGCATTGCTCCTGCCGAGCTGTCCTCAAGCGACGGAGTAAAAATCATTCTTGTGAATGCTCCGTCTTCACGCTGATAATTTTTCATTACTGCAACAAACTCAACACAATATTTCAGAAGCATTACCTTTTCAATGTTATATGTTTTGCTTTCCATAAGAGTTTTTAGGCTGTCCGTAATACCGATAGCCCACCACGCGCAGCCTCTGCCCCAACCACAGATGCCGAGTGGAGCTTTCGACTTCACATTGAAACAGTGATAGGGCATTTTTGTTACTTTATCAAACCCGTTCTTATGATATTCCTTGATCTGTTCAAGTGCGATGTCCACAAAACGAGGTTCATTGTAAATCACCGCATATTTCATAAGGAACGGACAAATCATCCCAACCGTGTCAACGAATCGGACATCCTTTGCGTTTGTATTATAGGGTACGGTTCCACATTCTTCATAAAAGCCTTCAAGGTAACCTGCAACATAATCCATCGCGGGACGAATCAGATTGTTGTCAATGTAATCACAACAAAGCAATTCATAACAAAGCATTGCACAGTCAACCCTTTCGGGCGGAAGCTTCCAGTTTCCGTTATCGGTGTCTATATATCGGTCCAGGAGAACAAACACACTTTCATCCATATTGCCTGCCGCTGTCGCTGCCTTAAGCACAGCAGCATCCTGCCAATAAGCCGTTGATTCAACTTTGCCGAAGTTTTTAATCTTGTGAACCAGTTTCATCCTCTTGTTTTCGTTGACAGGCACTTTCGGTGCACCGGAATCAAGCCATTTTTCAATTACTTTTTCCGTTGATTTTTTCCACTCACCGTCATCCGTTATTGTTCCGATTTTAATTCTTCCGAACCAATCAAGCACAGAATCCAGAAAATCAAAACCAAGAACAATCAGTGCAATCAGCAGCAGAATTATAATCACAATTGACATAAGGCTTTTCCTTTCAATTTAAAATTGAGTAAAACTTTTCAAGCTCTTCTTCGTTGCCTGTTTTTTCTTTTGAAAGATTGTAAGTTAACTTTTTCCTTAAACCCTCATCATTTAAAAGAGTTTCTATTTTCGCAGCGATATCATTTTCGTCCATTTTACAGACAAGGCCGTTCACACCGTCCTGAATCTGATCGGCAACCGTAGTAAAATTAGTTGTGACAATCGGTCTGCAAAGACACTTTGCTTCGTCAATCGCAATAGACTTTCCCTCATAGCGCGAAGGTTGAACATAAATATCACACTGACCGATATAAGGATACGGATTGGACTTTTCGCCAAGCAGGATAAACTCATTTTCAACGCCAAGCGTAGAAATTAAACTTTTGATTTCTTCCTTGAGTGCACCTGTACCAATGTGATACCATTTAAAAACATAGCCTTTTTCTTTAAGAATTGCACTCGCTTTAACAGCAAGATCTATAGCTTTCTGCGATGCCAATCTGCCGACAGTTGTGATTCTAAACAAACCCTTATCTTTTTCATATGGTTTTTGTTCTAAAGCATATTCGTTTATAATTTTCGGACTTGTAATGTTTTCGATTATCATAAACTTTTCACAAAGCTCAGAAAATTCGTCTGTAAGACTGTCAAGGCAGGCCTGCGAAACAGTCACCACCTTATCACATTTTGTGAAAAGTTCACGACTTTTTTCTTTACAAAGTCCGAGTTTTTTAAAATCGTTATGTACATAGCAGATTTTTCTTTTCGCCTGAACGTTTTCCGCAACAAAATAACTTGCATTTCCTTCAAGATAACCGACAGCACAGTCATATTCTTTTTTCATTGCCGGCAACTGCTTTTTCAACAAATTCCAACGTTCATTTTCCGTTAATGATTTTCTTGTATACTTTACACGGTCAAGCAACGAAGGAAACTTTCCCTTTTTTAAAAAATATATAGTCGCCGCTTTCGCATCGCCGTCAAACATTTCATAATCTTCCGTACCTTTTATAACATTTACTTCCTGCGGAATTTTGTCATAAAAAAGTCCGTCTCTTCGAAAACAAAGTAAATCAACGTCGTATTTTTCGTAATTCATAAGTGACAGCAGAGATATCAAACTTTTTTCCGCTCCGCCGCTGCGAAGCGAAGGAATTACGAAAAGAATTCTTTCTTTCATGCTGTCACCCCGTTTCATTAAAGTTTTGTAAGTTTATTTCCCATCTGCATTGCATTGTGCAGATAGAGAGGAATTTTTTTCATAAGAATCTCTTTGATTTCCTTTTCGTTTTCAATCAACGAGTTAAAAGTATCAATAACAGGCTTGGCATCTGTAAGCATCCTTGAATCAAGAACATATTGTTCCTTGCCGAAAAGGTCCTTCGCAAGTCCTCTTGACTTAACGCTGTAACCAAGCACCGCCGTCGGCACTCCGCTTGAATATGCTGCAATTGTCGCGTGTGTACGTGCACCAACAAAAAAACGTGTGTTTGCAATATATCCCTTATACTGTTTTGCGTTAAGATCAGGAGGAAGAATCTCAATCCGTCCGCTGTCCTTGAATTCCTCGTAAAACTTCATCATATAATCGTAATCGTTGTTTCCGTTTTCGATAACGTGAGGTACAAGCAAAATTTTAAGTGTTGTATTTTCAAGAACATATTTTATAAAGTCTACTGTAACCTGCGTAATCTGAGGATTATATCTTTCCACCAACGGGCTGACGTTCAAGCCGAGAGTGTTCTCTTTTGTAAATCCCTTAATCGGCTCAACCTCATCCCTTTCCATACAAAATGCAGGATCCGGATTCAGAAAAATATTTTCGTTTGCGTTTTTATTTTTCAGAAGGTCATATGTCAATGATTCTCTTGTGAAAATCGCATCAAAATCCTTAAAACTCTGAAGCTTTTCTTCGCTGAGATCTTCCTCACCTACTGATGCCCCCCAAAGAACTACCTTCTTTCCGCTTTTTTTCAGTTCCCTTGTCAGTACCTGAATACCGTGATTATCACCGTAACAATAAGTATCTCCGCCAACAGAAAGACAGACATCGCAATCCTGAGCCTGCGCCACTACATCCGAATACATTTTTTTCAGAGCATAATCTTCAGAATGACATACCTTTACATAAAACGCAGAAACAAGTTTTTCAAACAAAGTAAGTGACCTTGTTGCAAAAGTTCTCTTTTCAACTTCTATAATGCCACTGTCTGTTTCGGGTAAAAAAGACGAAAGAACAAAGCCGGCATTCGGGTCGGCATTATCAATGATATTTACGCTACCTCTTACTATAGCTTCACAGCCATGATTGAAACTTCCTACATGATTAAACAAAAAATACTTCATATTTAAAACCTAACTTTTAAAAAATGTTCTTCCCGGCAAGAAGTAATCCGACTCATACATTGAAATAGTAAATGAATCCATTCGTGAATACAAAAAATATAACACTAACGTTGCAAACACAAACAGCGACCGATCTTTCGGGGGAACTGCATAGTTTACTACCCATATAGTAAATATCATAAAATAAATCGCAAGATAAATTGCTAAACGTGCAAATATCCAGTTATACATAGCAATCATATATATCGCCACGTCTACAAAAACAATGTTAACAAGTATATCTCCGATGCGTCCGAGCATTTTCAACCGTTCCTTGTTCAAATATGCCACAACAAGAGGATATGCAATAAACATAACTCGAAAAACACTACTTCCGCTCTCTTGTCCGCTGGTAAACCACCCGTTTTCAGAATAGTTTGAATAGCTCGTCTGCTCAAGTGCTGACAGGAATGAAGGAAGAATTGTGTCAAAAATAACAACGCCAACTGCGCTTGCCAAAACGAGTAAATATGAACTAAACTGCCATGCCCGACGTCTGAAAACAAAATACAGTGGTAACATTATAATTGCGCTGTTATGCATACAATATGCCAAAAGAATAAGCACCGCATATTTGATAAAATCCGTTTTCTTTACCGAAAAAAGATACTTAGTGCCTAACAAAACAATCGCAGTCGCCATATACTGTCGCATTCCGTTCATCGCTCCGCCAAGATATCCGAAAGCAACAAACATAAAAATTGCCATTTCAAAGCGCGGACAATATTTGTAAAGTATAATCAGTGGGATCGGAATTGAAAACACCGCAGCAAAAGCAATCAACCATTGCGGGTCATCTGTCATATTTCTGATAATGTTCTGAAAAAATCCGAACATACCGGTAAAGAAATATTCTATTTTGACCTGGTTGTAGTCAGGCATAAGGCTAAACGAGTGCATATAAAAATATGTATCACCGATTGTTCTTCTCAAAGCAACGAAAACAGTAAAGAATACTATCGGGATAACAACCGCAATAGGATTAGGAAGAGGCTGACCAAGACCGCCGGGACGTCGAAGAGGGGCTCTTTGACAGGCAGTCGCAATCATACACATTATAATCGTCACAACCCAGACAACTATTTCATAAAAGTCAAAAACAAAATTTACCATACATTCCTCAACTTATGTACTGATTATAGATCTCCTTTAATTCAACCAGAACGCTTTCTTTCGCGAAAGGCTTTATCAGTTCAACTGCGTTCTTTGAAAGCCTTTCTCGAAGATCTTCATTTTCAATGATTTCGCATATTTTTTGTGCCATCGCTTCGTAATCATTAATCTTTACAACGTAGCCGTTTTCGCCGTCCACACCAAGCACTCTGTGTCCTCTGTTATCAGTAAGAACAACAGGCAAACCACATGCAAGGGCTTCCATAACATTCACGGGCAACCCTTCACGGTAGCTTGAACCGACCGCGATATCGCTCGCGTGGAGAAGGTCGTTGATATCCTCGCGATGACCGAGAAAGTCAACCTTGTCTTCAACGCCCAACTCTTTTGCAAGTCGCGGATATTCACCGTTAAAATTATCAGCACCCGCGATAATAAGTCTTACATTTTTATGTGTTTTTAAAACTTCATTTAATGCTCGTATAAGCATTGCCTGATTTTTATTAAGATTCATCTCTGCGACATAAATAAGAAGCTTTTCATCTTTCTTGTAGCCAAGCTTTTCGCGCAGAGAAATTTTTTCTTCTTCTGACATCGGAAAATAGCGGTCACTATTGTAACCGACACCGTTTACCTTTTCAACAGTTTTTGCCCTAAGGTGCTTTTGGGCACAGTTATAATCCTCGTCATTAATTGTAATAAGGCAGTCCGTAATCATTGACATAACATATTCAATCGGGAAATAAACCATCCAATTGGCTTTCGGTGCACCTTCATAAAAATGGAAGCCATGAGCAGTATACAGAACCTTTGTCCCTCTTTTTCTTTGAGAAAAAGTAGCAAGTCTTGCAAGTATGCCGCCCATCGGTGTATGGCAATGGACAATGTCATAATGATTGTCCTTTATAATTTTTTTAAGCATACGATATGCTTTGAGGTTATCTTTATCCGCAGGAGAACGCTTTATCGGAATTTCATATCTGTTGTCGCAGAACGGAAGTTTAATATCACCGTGACTTGCAACATCGACCTGCCAGCCGAGGTCGTGAAACATTTTAAGATACGGCAGATGAAAATAGTAAAAATGCTCTGTTACCGTTGCAACATACAGTATTTTCTTCATTCCTTCACTTCCTCTTTGTTTGTTCCGCGGAATTTTTCCATTGTGTTTGCTTCGTCGCTGTTTATACCGTCCTGTTTAAGCACATTGAGAATCGTTCTTATGAGTATGTATACGTCCATTTTAAGGCTCATTTTATCGACATACTCCACATCGTATCTGAATTTTTCTTCCCACGTGATAGTATTTCTGCCGTTTACCTGCGCCCAACCCGAAATACCGGGTCTTACTTCGTGACGCCTCATCTGCTCAGGAGTATAAAATTCAAGATACTCCGTAAGCAACGGACGCGGTCCGATAAAACTCATATCGCCTTTGAGAATATTTATAAACTGAGGTAATTCATCAACACTTGTCTTTCGCAATAAATTTCCTATCTTCGACATTCTTTCAAAATCCGAAAGTTCTCTGCCTTTTTCGTCGTGAGTTTTTACAGACATTGTCCTGAATTTATAAACAGTAAAAATCTTTCCGTTAAGACCCGGTCTTTTCTGCTTGAAAAGTACGGGACCGTCACGGTTGAGTTTAATCAGTATTGAAACAATCAGCATCAGCGGAGAAAGAATCAAAAGCGCTATGAGCGCTACCGTAAAATCCATTCCCCTTTTGATGTGTTTATACATCCTCATCCATCTCCATTAGTTATTGAGCGTGATCGTAACTCTTCTGTTCAACATAGTTCGGAACAATTTCTTTGAGCAAGCTTCTGATATCTTCTTCTTTTGCAACTTTGAGCTCGTCGAGTTTTTTCTCGAACAGTTCATCATCCATTTCAAGCGGCTTCGTTACAAAAATCTTATTGTTCGCGGTCATTCTGCGCTCATTTGACTCTTCCTCGAGCGCAAGTTCTTCATACAGCTTTTCGCCCGGACGCAAACCTGAAAACTCGATTGCAATTTCAGAATAAGGCTTATAGCCTGAAAGTCTTATAAGATTCTCTGCAAGTGAAAGAATCTTAACCGGTTCACCCATATCAAGAACGAAAATTTCACCGCCGTGCGCAAGACCACCTGCCTGTGCAACAAGCTGAGATGCCTCCGGAATCGTCATAAAGTACCTTGTGATATCCGGGTGAGTAACTGTTATGGGCCCGCCTTCTTTAATCTGTTCCGTAAAAATAGGAATAACGCTTCCGCTTGAGCCAAGAACATTGCCGAAACGCACAGCCGCAAACAACGTGCTGCCTCCGCACTTTCTTTGGAAATACTGGACAACCATTTCAGTAACACGCTTTGTTGCACCCATAACATTTGCAGGATTAACAGCCTTGTCCGTAGAAATACTCACGAAACGTTTGACGTTAAAGTCAATCGCAGTTTTTGCCACATTATATGTGCCGAATATATTATTTTTAACTGCTTCCTTCGGGCTGTCCTCCATTAAAGGAACATGCTTATGCGCCGCCGCATGGAAAACAACTGTCGGTCTGAATTCTTCAAAAACTTCGCGAAGTCTTACTTCATCACGGATTGAACCGATTCTTATATGCACTTCGGGCTTACCCTTGTTATAAGAATCAAGCTGATTTTTAAGCATATAAGCATTGTTTTCGTAAATATCAAAAATGACTATTTTTTCAGGTCTGTACTTCGCTATCTGACGGCAGAGTTCACTTCCTATTGAGCCACCGCCACCCGTTACGAGGACAGTCTGTCCCGTAATATAATTGCAGACGTGGGGATCAAGTTTTACTTCAGGACGAGCAAGAAGGTCAGAAATATTGACATCACGTATTTTATTCTTGCTTACGCCTTCGGCCATTTCAAGAATACTTGGTGCAGTTTTGATTTTACATCCTGTTGCAACAGCAATTTTAACAATTTCAGTCTGACGCTCGGTTCCTGCTGAAGGTATACACACAATAATTGTGTCAACTTTATATCTTTCCGCAAGCTCCGGGATTTCGTTGCAATTACCCTTAACGGGTACGCCACGGAGTCTTTTTCCTATTTTTGCAGGATTGTCGTCAACAGCAACAACCGGTTTTCCGTTTGAATAATTGCTTGCGCCAAGCTCGCTGATAATAATCATACCCATATCGCCTGCGCCGACAATCATAACTCTGTCAATTTTTTTCTGTCGTTGCGTACTTCTCATACGCATCTGACGTCTTATAAGTCGGTATACAAGACGCATTCCGCCGATAAAAATTATGGCAAGAACAGTTCCGAAAACGTAAACATACATATTGAAACATCCGTTTTTGACACCTGACATTGAGAATCCGAATGACGACATTGCAATATCAATCGCCACACTGGAAAGACCGCCGATAAAAACCGATGCACAGATATTCGAAAGTTCTCTGATACCCGCATATTCCCACATACTTGAATAAACCCTGAAGGCATTAAGAAGCATAAAGAAAACAAGCGTTACAGGTAATGCTCTTTCTGCAAATATCTTAAACCAAAAAGCAATATCGCCATCTCCCGTTACAGTAGTTAAAGACAGCTGAGCAAGAAAATATGACAAGTTTACGGCAACAATATCATAAAGCACCATAAGTACCTGTTTTGTAAACATATCCTTCCAATTTATACGTTTCATTTTACACCCTCCGCCTGACGGCATTTTAAGTTTTATCCTGATTTTAGTCCTACTACCCTAAATTAACTATAATAATATAAGTGTATTCTAATACACGGCAGATGAAAAGTCAAGCAAACCAAACCATTTACACTCCTCCAAAATGAGGTAATTGTATTGACAGAGTTTTTCTCATATGATAATCTAAAGAAAAATGATAAGGAGAATCGGATATGATAGGACTTGGCACTTGGGAAGCACAGATTAACACAATGCTCTTCAGAGGCACAGGCAGAGTTACAATCAGCGACATTAACGGCGAATACGATTTCAAGTTTGAGCTCGTCGGCGAGCAGCTCCCGAAAATTACGGTAAGTGATGTCGAAGAGGACGGCGATACACTCACAGCAGTAGGCGAATGCGAAGCTTTCCCCGGAAAGGAAATCCCTGTTTCAGTTACATTCAACGATGACGACACTTTCCTCTGCGTCGTAAAACTCCCTTTCGTCGGCAAACTCAAACTCACAGGAAATAAAATTGCATAATCTAAAAAAATCCCCATCGGACATTCAAAATCCGATGGGGATAATCATTATGAAATTTTATTTTTCATTGATGAGATAGGTTATCTCTCTTTTAAGAATATTGAACCACTGACGGAAAATTCTGAATATCTTTTCAATGAGCCATTCGCGGTCATATTCGCCGTCCTCACCGTCACCGCCGTAGCATCCGATGTTATTGCTCGTAATTTCATTGCCGAAGAAGTCCGTTGTAAGGTCGTCCTCTATTTTCATTCCCTTGCCGATAAGCGGTGATTTTGTAACAAGCTCGTATGCTGTGTAATCATCTCCGCCGACAAAACCCGGAACCGTATTTTTTGAGAATAGTTTTTCATAAATCGGAGTCGGGCAGTTATAGAAACAGTTGTTTGAGAAAACGGTTCCTGAACCTAAAATATCATCAAGCTCGAAGTAAATCTTTTCTCCGTCCTTCGGAATAATGATATTATTTGCGAAAATTCCGTCATAGATATGGGTTACCTGGAATTCACCGCAACCGATTATGGTGTTGTTATAGAAATTAAAACCGTACTCACCTGCCGACGAACTGGTCTTGCTTCTGCCTTCACCGTCATTTACGGAAAGACAATACCTTACGGTGTTATTGTGCTGACCGCTGTAGTTTGCATTGTTGCACATAAAACGCATATTATCGTGCGAATAGATGTACTGATAAGTGCAGTTGTTTGTATGCGAGTCAAAATCAATCGCCATACCGTCGCCGAAGTTTTTCTGACCTGCGATTTCGCAATACTGAATCGTGCTGTTTTCGCTTCCCCAGAACCACATCGCTGCAGTGAAATAAGTCGGTTCGCCGTTTTCGTCAACACCGCTGCCCTGACAGCAATCAATTGCACGGCAATGAGTGACAAGCGCACCGTCACACATTCCGACAATTATTGCTTCGCTGTCCATATCGTGGAAGTAGCAACCTTTGACGAGAACTCCTGTATTGTAAATCGGGTCAATTTCATCCTCTTCGCACCAGGGTGTCTGAGAATCGTTCCATGAACCCCAGATATTGATACCGTTACCGCAGTCGTACATCTCACAGTTTGTAATTGTGAGGTCATTCACGGCATATCTTGAACGCGCAGGAAGACCTTTAACCATAATGCAGGCTCTTGCACCTGCCGCACCTGCAGACGCATTATCACGCGCAGGAAGATGATAATTCTGAATATCGTGGAATTCAACGTTATCGATTGTGATACCGTAAGATGTTTTATTTAAGGTATCAATCCAGATGCCTCCGCCATTCGGCGCAGTTATTTCGAGGTTTGAAACCGTGATATAACTGCAGTCAATAAGCTGCAGAACTTCTTTGTTTTCTTTCGTTGTAAGGAGAGGTCTTTCACCCTCGCCATAGGCAGAAATCACAATCGGATTTTCTTTAGTTCCCGACGCTGAAAGAGTTGCGGCAAATTCATAAACACCACCGCATTTGAAAAGAATCTTCATGCCCGGTACAAACGGAACACCGCCAAGATTGTCGATTGTTTTCCATGGGCTGTCAATTGTGCCGTCGCCCGCATTATCACCTGCAACGGAGTCGATATAATACTCTCTTGCCCCTGCCGCTATAACGTGCGGAACACAGAATGCAAAAACAGAAAAAATCATAACAACCGTCATAAAAACTGAAAATAATTTTCTCATAAAATCCCTCCTTGAATCTGTGGTTTAAGAATATCACACAGTGAAAAATATGTCAATTCTCAAGTTGGTTATTTCGGCAAACGGTGCGATAAATTCGGGTTTGTGGAGCAAAGGTTGCACCTTTGCAATGAATAATGAATAATGAATGATGAATATTGAATAATTGTAGGTCTGCGACGCTGAAAATATAGCACACGACTTTAGTAAAGCGAGTAGGGACGGGCGTCCTCGACCGTCCGTTAACTCAGCAGAATCTGCGGATGGTCCGGGAGGCCCATCCCTACGCACACAGAGACACATTGGCGAAATCAAAGAGCTCCACAAACCCGAATTTGTCGTTCAAAAAAAGTGCAGTAGCGTCAACTACTGCACTCTGTTTTTATTCTTTCTGCCTGTCCTTGCGGATTCTGAAACCTGACTCTTCTTCATCGTCTTCTTCGTCATCCTTCTCCTCTTCGGGGAGGATTTCCACGCGGACTTTTTCAATTCTTCTGTTATCAACCGCAAGAACTGTGAACTTGAGGTTTTCAAACATAACCTCGTTCATTTCACCGTCCTTCGGAAGGTAGCCAAGCTCACTGATAATGAAACCTGCAACGGTGTCATAGTCACCCTCAGGAAGGTTTTTACCCGTAAGCTCGTCGATTTCATCAATATTCGTTATACCTTCAATCGTGAAGGTTGTTTCGTTGATTCTTGAAAATTCTTCATCCTCGTGGTCGTATTCGTCCTGAATGTTACCGACAATTGCTTCAACGATATCTTCAAGAGTTACAATACCTGCCGTACCGCCGTACTCATCAACAACAACCGCCATCTGTGTTCTTGTTGCCGTCATTTCCTTGAACAGGTCACCGCAAATTTTAGATTCAGGTACGAACATCGGAGCACGCATAACATCCTTAAGCGTTGTTTCGGGCATATCCTTGCCGACATATTTAAGCAAGTCCTTGATATAAACGATACCGACGATATTATCGGGGTCGTCGTCAAAAACAGGAATTCGTGAATAACCGTGTTCAATGCTGAGATTAACCGCATCCATAATCGGATCGTTAAGCTCAACAGCAGTCATATCTGTACGGTGAGTCATAATATCGCCTGCGTCAAGGTCGTCAAATTCGAAGATATTGTTAATCATCTCTTTCTGAACATCCTCGATAACACCCTTTTCGCCGCCGACATCAACCATCATTCGGATTTCTTCTTCCGTAACGGTTTCTTCGTCTGCGTGAGGATTGAATCCGAGAAGTCTGACAATTCCGTTTGTGGAAAGCGAAAGCACCTTTACAACGGGGCTGAAGAATTTTGAGATAAAGAGAAGAATGCCGACAACCTTGAATGAAATTGCTTCGGGCTTCTGCATACCAATCTTTTTGGGTACGAGCTCACCAAGAACAAGTGAGAAATAAGACATAATAAGTGTAATGATAACAACGGAAGCACCGTTTATCACGCTTGTGCCAAGAAATTTTTCAACAGCCGTTCCCGCAAGAGCATTTGCAAGCATATCAGCAAAGGTCTGCGATGCACTTGCTGAAGTAAGGAAACCGGCAAGGGTTACGCCAATCTGAATCGTAGAAAGAAATCTGCTCGAATTCGAGGTCAGCTTAACAACCTTTTTTGCTTTCTTGTGGCCTTCCTCAGCCATCTTTTCCATTTTGTTATCGTTGAGGGATATAATCGCAATCTCACTCATAGAGAAAAATGCGTTTACCAAAATAAGAAGTAAAAGTAAAACTATCTTGATAATAATCCCGGGTAAGTCATCCATTATGGATTAACTCCTTTCAAAAGTTAAAATTTAGGTTATTCTATCACATTATTTAATAATAGTCAATGTTTGTAGATTTATTCAGCTTTGCACTTTTTTGCAAATTTTGTTGTTTTGTCAATTGACTTGTGATGGTTCTCGGCTTAAAACACAATTTGTTGTGGATTTAAAATCACGGTGTAGAAAGTGCGTTTTGCTGTTTCCTTTTGACCTTAATACGTGTATAATGATATTTGGAATTATGGCGCCAAATAAAATTAAGGACAGTGAAAAAATGGCTTATACAATAAACCCTGCGGTCTTCGGCTCGATGTTTGCCGTGCCTTCGCAGGTTGTTGACAATAATTTAAAACTCGCAAGTGCCTCACAGCTTAAAACTCTGCTGTGGGTCTTCCGTCACGCTTCGGAGCCGATTGACCCTGCTGTTATCAGCAAGGAAATCAACTACGCCGAAAGTGATGTCTGCGATGCGCTTACGGTACTTTGCGAATGGGGTGTGCTGAACTCAGATTCAACTCCCGTTAAAAAAATGCCTCTCCCCGAAGCTCCCGTTGCAACAGCGACAGAAAAGAAAAAGGAATTGCCCGAACTTGTACCCGTTAAGCCTACATACGAACAGGTTGCGGCACGTTGCACGGAATCGCCCGAGATTGCACATATGTTTTCGGATATTGAACAGCTTCTCGGCAAAACTCTCGGCTACGACAGCCAGTGCATTCTTCTTATGATGCACGACCAGTACGGTCTTCCCGTTGAGGTTATCTATATGCTTGTAAGCTACTGTGTTTCAATCGGCAAGGCTAACCTCGCCTATATTGCAAAAGTCGGCAAGACCTGGGGCGAAAACGAAATTGATACAATTGAAAAAGCGGACGAGCAGATTAAGAACCTTAATCTTTGTCTTGGTGTATGGAAAGAATTCGCAACTCTTGCAGGAATTCCGAATCCGAAGCCGACCTCTTCTCAGGCGGCTTATCTTAACACATGGAGTGTTGAGCTGAAATTCAGCGTAGAGATGATTTACCTTGCATACGAAGAAATGCTTGACCATTCGGGAAAAATCAGCTTTGCATATATGAACAAGGTGCTTATGAACTGGCACGAAAAAGGACTTAAAACGCCTGAAGATGTTGAAAAGGACAAGCAGGCATTCAGGGAGAAAAATCAAAAGAAAAAGGATGCGGATACATCTTACGATATGGCGGAATTCAACCGCAGGGCAGAAAGTCTGCCCGTTTACAAAAAGGGGGTATAAGCCGTGGGATTCAGTAAAGATACATATGAAAAAGCCGACCGCGAAATCAAGCGCAGACTTGACGAAGCTCTCTATCAGAGAGAATTGCGGCACAGCGAGGCTGTTAAAAAAATCCCTGAGCTTCTTGAAATTGAAGACACTATGGCTCAGGCAGGACTTGCAACAATCAAGGCTGTCGGCATGGGTAACGGCGGCGAGGATTTCATAAAGAAGCTCGCTGAAGTTAACCTCGATGCACAGGCAAAGCGCCGTCAGCTTCTTGTTTCAAACGGATTTACGGAAGATTGGCTCGACGTGCGATACACTTGCCCGAAGTGCAAGGACAAAGGTTCCGTGGGCGGATATGCGTGCGAATGTTACAAGCTTCTTCTTCGTTCAATCGAGTACGAAAAGCTCTGTTCAAAGCTCCCCGTAAACAAATGCCGTTTTGATAACTTCAGGCTCGATTATTACCCCGAAGGTGCAGGAATCAGTCCTCGCAAGAGAATGGAAAACGTACTCGGTTACTGCAAGGCATATGCGGACGATTTCAGTTCGAAATCGCCGAGCCTTCTGCTTTACGGCAAAACAGGCCTCGGTAAAACTCACCTTTCGCTTGCGATTGCAGGCAAGGCTGTTGAAGCAGGCTACGGCGTTATCTATATGACAGCGCAGAACCTTTTCAACCGACTTGAGAGAGAAAAATTCGGCAGAGGCGACGGTGAAAACACAGAGCAATCAATCCTTGACTGTGACCTTCTTATTATTGATGACCTTGGCAGCGAATTCAGCACTCATCTGACGGTTTCTGCCCTTTACAATATCGTAAACTGTCGCGGACTTGAGGAAAAACCGACAATCATCAGCACTAATCTCACGCCCGACGAGCTTAAAAACACATACAGCGACCGCATTGCTTCAAGAATTCTCAGTGCATACACAATTCTTCAGTTTGACGGCGCAGACATCAGACAGCTTAAGACTATTTAACAGGAGTTATTATGGATATTATTTCAGCACTTACCAACGAATTCAAACTCAAAACATGGCAGGTAGAAAACGTTGTCGCTCTCATTGACGACGGAAACACTATCCCCTTTATCGCACGTTACCGTAAAGAAGCTCACGGCACACTTGATGACCAGACGCTTCGTGAAATTTCCGAAAGACTTGAATATCTCCGTAACCTTGACAAACGTCGCGAGGAAGTTCGTTCTTCAATCGAGGCTCAGGAAAAGCTTACGGAAGAAATTGCAGCTGTACTTGATAAAGCGGCAACTCTTGCGGAAATTGAGGATATCTACCGTCCGTTCAAGCCGAAAAGAAAGACAAGGGCATCTGTTGCTCGCGAAAGAGGACTTGAACCTCTCGCAGCTGCAATTTATGCTCAGCTTCCCGACAGCCCGTCGGCAATCGACCTTGCTGTTGAGTATATTGATGAAGAAAAAGAAGTGCCCGATGCAGAATCTGCTTTGCAGGGTGCTATGGATATTATTGCAGAAGATATTTCGGACAATGCGGATATCCGCCGCAGACTCCGTAATCTTTTCACTGTTCTCGGTGTAGTAAACGTAAAAGCTTCCGATGAATCTGCACAGAGCGTTTATGAGCAGTATTATGATTTCTCACAGCCCGTTGACAAAATCGCAGGGCACAGAGTTCTTGCAATCGACCGCGGTGAGCGCGAAGGTTTCCTTAAAGTCAGCGTTGAGCTTGACCGTGTAAAAGCTTCAAATGTTATCACTTCCGTAACTCTTTCGGACAGCGGTTCACTCTGTACGGATACTGTCCGCGATGCAGGTGCTGACGCATATGACAGACTTATTTATCCGTCAATCGAACGTGAAATCCGTTCAATGCTTACGGAAAATGCTGCAGCAGCCGCAATCAAGGTTTTCTCATCAAACCTTAAAGAGCTTCTTCTTCAGCCTCCCGTCAAGGGCAAGGTTGCACTCGGTCTTGACCCGGGTTACAGAACCGGCTGTAAGGTTGCAGTTGTTGACGAAACAGGCAGAGTGCTTGACACAGGCGTTGCTTACCTCACACATTCTGCAGCTCAGCAGGAGCAGGCAAAGGTTCTTATCAAAAATATGATTAAACGCTACGGTGTAAAGATAATTGCAATCGGTAACGGTACAGCTTCAAAGGAAACAGAAATTTTCACCGCAAATCTTCTTAAGGAAATCGGCGGTGACACAGCATATATGGTTGTCAGCGAAGCAGGCGCATCCGTTTACTCCGCTTCAAAGCTTGCGGCTGAAGAATTCCCGCAGTTTGACGTTTCACTCAGAAGTGCCGTTTCAATTGCAAGACGTCTGCAGGACCCGTTGGCAGAACTTGTTAAAATCGACCCGAAGGCAATCGGTGTCGGTCAGTATCAGCACGATATGCCGAAAAAAGAGCTTGACAACGCACTCAACGGTGTTGTTGAAGATGCCGTTAACAACGTCGGTGTTGACGTGAATACCGCATCGCCGTCACTTCTTACAAGAGTTTCGGGAATCAACAGCACGGTTGCAAAAAACATCGTTACTTACCGTGAAGAAAACGGTGCTTTTACAAGCCGCTCACAGCTCAAGAAAGTTCCCAAACTCGGCGCAAAAGCTTTTGAGCAGTGCGCAGGATTTATGCGCGTTGCGGAAAGCAAAAACCTTCTTGACAACACAGGTGTTCATCCTGAGAGCTACGATGCCGCCAAGGCATTGCTTGAGCTTTGCGGTTACACGGTCAAGGATGCCGCAGACGGCAAGCTCGTTGAGCTCAAAGAAAAAATCGAAGCTCTCGGTCAGGAAAATGTTTCAGAAAAAATCGGTGTAGGTGTTCCGACAATGCTTGATATCGTCAAGGAGCTTCTTCAGCCGGGACGTGACCCGCGTGACGAGCTTCCGCCTCCGATGCTTCGCACAGATGTTATGGATATGAATGACCTCAAGCCGGGTATGGAGCTTCAGGGCACGGTGCGTAATGTTATCGACTTCGGTGCATTTGTTGACATCGGTGTTCATCAGGACGGACTTGTTCATATTTCACAGATTACGGATAAATACATCAAGCATCCGTCAGAGGTGCTTAAGGTCGGTCAGGTTGTTACCGTTTGGGTAATTTCCGTTGAAGTTAACAAAAAACGAATTTCACTTACAATGAAGAAACCAAAGGACGTTTCAAATGGCTAAAAGACAAACAACTGCTCAAAAGAAAACTGAATTCTGCCCCGTTGCGAAAAAATGCGGTGGCTGTCAGCTTCAGAATATGAGCTATCCCGAACAGCTCAGCTACAAGCAGACAAAGGTTATACGTCTGCTCGGCAAGTTCTGCCGTGTCAACGAGATTATCGGAATGGAAAATCCGTACAACTATCGAAACAAAGTGCAGGCGGCTTTCGGGATGACACGCGGCGGTAAAATCATTTCGGGTGTTTATCAGTCAAAGTCGCACCGTATCGTCTGCATTTACGAATGCAGGCTTGAGGATAAAAAAGCTGACAAGATTATCGTCACAATCCGCAATATGATGAAGCACTACCGTATGATTCCCTATAACGAGGATACCGGCTTCGGTTTCCTTCGTCACGTACTTGTCAAAAGAGGTTTCACAAGCGGTGAAGTTATGGTTGTCCTTGTTACGGGTACTCCTATGTTTCCGGGCAAGAATGCGTTTGTAAAAGAGCTTCTGAAAAATCATCCTGAAATCACGACAATCATACAGAATATCAACCGTGAGCATACAAGTCTTGTGCTCGGCAACACAGAAAAGGTTCTCTACGGCAAGGGTACGATTGCGGACACGCTCTGCGGTTGTGTTTTCAGAATTTCTGCAAAATCTTTCTATCAGATCAACCCTGTGCAGACAGAGAAGCTTTATTCGACAGCTATCGACTATGCTGAGCTGACAGGCGAAGAAACCGTTATCGATGCTTACTGCGGAATCGGTACAATCGGCATTATTGCCGCAAAGAAGGCAAAGGAAGTCATCGCAGTTGAGGTCAACAAGGATGCCGTTTTTGATGCGAAGAATAACGCAAAAAGAAACGATACGAAGAATATAAAATTCTACTGTGATGATGCAGGAAAGTTTATGACAAAAATGGCGGATGAGGGCAAAAGTGCGGACGTTGTATTTATGGATCCTCCTCGTGCAGGCAGTGACGAAGCTTTCCTTTCAAGCGTGGTAACCCTTAACCCGAAGAAAGTTGTCTACGTTTCCTGTAATCCCGAAACTTTGGAGAGGGATTTGAAATATCTCATCAGGAACGGATATAAGGTCAAGAAAATCCAACCCGTGGACATGTTTCCGCACACGAGCCATACAGAAGTTGTCTGCCAACTTTTGAGAAAATAAGCCGTAACATCAGACAATAATTCAATTCCATATGCTTATATGAATATTGACAAAAGTATAAAATCTGTTAAAATGTTTCTATCGCATTTTAACGCAAAGGAGTAATATATTATGAGTAACAAACAGATTGATTGGGCAAATCTCGGTTTCGCATACATCCAGACTGACAAGAGATATGTTTCAAACTTCAAAGACGGTGCATGGGACGAAGGCGGTCTTACAGAAGACGCTAACGTTGTTATCAGCGAGTGTGCAGGTGTTCTTCAGTACGCTCAGACAGTATTTGAGGGTCTTAAGGCTTACCGCACACAGGACGGCCGTATCGTAACATTCCGTCCTGACCTTAACGCAAAGCGTATGGCAGACAGCGCAGACAGACTTAAGATGCCTGTCTTCCCTGAAGATAAGTTCATCGAGGCTGTTGAGCAGGTTGTTGCTGCTAACGCAGATTTTGTTCCGCCGTACGGCTCGGGCGCAACGATGTATCTCCGCCCGTTTATGTTCGGCAGCAACCCTGTTATCGGTGTTAAGCCTGCAACCGAGTATCAGTTCCGTATTTTCGCAACACCCGTTGGCCCGTACTTCAAGGGCGGTGCAAAGCCTATCACACTTCGTATCTGTGA
Source organism: Acutalibacteraceae bacterium (assembly GCA_045533625.1). Taxonomy (GTDB): domain Bacteria; phylum Bacillota; class Clostridia; order Oscillospirales; family Acutalibacteraceae; genus CAG-488. The sequence continues at coordinate 37,428 of JAZSID010000119.1, forward strand.
TTTCGACCGTGCTGCACCTCACGGAACAGGCCACATCAAGGCAGGTCTTAACTATGCGATGAGTATGTATGCAATCGTTGACGCTCACGACAAGGGCTTTGACGAAAATATGTATCTTGATTCAGCTACAAGAACAAAGGTTGAGGAAACAGGCGGCGCAAACTTCCTTTTCGTAACAAAGGACGGCAAGCTTGTAACTCCGAAGTCAGAAACAATCCTTCCTTCAATTACAAGACGTTCACTTTGCTACGTTGCAAAGGAATATCTCGGAATGGAAGTTGAAGAAAGAGAAGTATTCAAAGAAGAGCTCAAGGATTTCGCAGAATGCGGTCTTTGCGGTACAGCAGCAGTTATCTCTCCCGTTGGTAAGATTGTTGACCACGGTGAAGAAATCTGCCTTCCCAGCGGAATGGACGAAATGGGCCCGATTACAAAGAAATTGTACGACACATTGACAGGTATCCAGATGGGCAGAATCGAAGCTCCCGAAGGCTGGATTCACGAGATCGAGGTAAAATAATTACATACCGTTCATTAATAAATCTCCCCGACATCGGATTCTGAACCGATGTCGGGATTTTTTCTGCACTATTGATAATGTATTTTCTTTGTGATAAAATGTAGCTATCTATTCTGAAACAATTAATATACAAATCGGTGATACAATGAACACTTACTTTAACGAAATAACATCAAAACCAATCAACACTGTCGACGGCAAGGTGCTTTACAAAATCCCTGCAGGCGCGATGTGTGGCAACGGCGACCTCGGCGTTGTTTTTGACAATGACGAGAAAGACCTTGTTATCCACATTTCAAAGTGCGACTTCTGGAAGTTCAAACCCGGTGCACACGGTGACGGCGGCATTAAAACTGTCGGCAATCTGCTTATCGACAACGTTGATTTATCTGATTACAATATAAAACAGTACTTTGACAAGGGACTTCTTGAATGTAAATTCGGAAACACGGAGATTGAATTTTTCGTCGCTCCCGAAAACCTTGTTTATTTTGAAATCAAGGCTCCCCTTTCGGAGGCTTTCCCGTGCGTCAGTATTGAAATGCCCGATACCTGTGATTCTGTCAATTCATCGTTTGATGAAAACGGTATCAAATGCTGCAGCCGTAAGTTTGAGGGTGAAGCACTTTCGCTTGAATCTGCCGTAACAATGTGTTGCCGTGAGATTGAATCAAAAGAAGAAGGTAATTTCAAAATTGCACGTTATTGTATTTCTGTTGTTTCGAATTTCGATAACGAAGAATATATCGAAAAAGGAATTGCAATGGTTAACCTCTGCGACTACGAATCTGACAAAGAAAGAACTCAGAAAAAGTGGCAGAAATTCTTCTCTGCTTCAAAGGTTACTCTTGAGGATAAAGAGATTGAAAAGTTTTACAATTCAAGCCTTTATCACCTTGCAGGCTGTATGGGCAACAAAGAATTCCCTCCGGGACTTTTCGGCAATTTCATAACTGATGACTTCTTCCCCTGGGCAGGAGATTATCATATGAATTACAACTACGAAGCTCCGTATTACTGCATATTCGCATCCAATCACCCCGAGCTTTTTGACGGCTATATGACACCCGTCAACGAGATGCGCGAAGAGGCGTCAAAGTTTGCGGGATTTTTCGGCTGTAAGGGTTATGCATTTCCCGTAAGCTTCGGCCCGAAAGCTCTCGACGTTTACAGTCAGCCTGATTGCAAGGAGCACGGTGTACTTTTCCTTGGTCAGAAAAGCCACGCGGCATATGCCTGCGTAATTCCGCTTATGCATTGGTTCTCTACTTACGACAAGGAATACGCACTCGAAAACTACTACGATTTCGTTCTTAATACAGCCGCTTTCTGGGAAGATTATCTTGTTAAGAAAAAAGGCAGATACATCATCAAAAACGATGCGGCACACGAGATTCCGTACTACCGCGGAAAAAAATTCAGATACATTACACACAAGGGACAGATTGAAGCAGTAAATGCAATCAACTCGCTCGGTCTTGTAAAGCTTTTGTTTAACGGCATTTACGATATGGCGAAGGAGCTCGGACTTAACGCCGAAAAATACCCGCTTTGGGAAGACATAATCCAAAACTTGAGCGATTTCCCGACCTTCATTAAGAAGGGTAAAAAATGCTTCCGTTATTCAAAAAGAGGTATCCGCTGGAGAGATGACAACACCGTCGGTCTTCAGCATATCTACCCTGCTTCGCAGATAGGCTTTGAATCAGGTGAAAAACTTCTTAAAATTGCAAAAAATACATATTTCATCAACGACAGAAGACTTGACGATAACGGTTCAAACTCCTACCTTCCTGCAGGCGCAAGAATCGGTGTTGATCCGCATTTCCTGATTGAAGGAATTCATCAGAACATCAAGGAATTCGGACTTCCGAACAGAATGTTCCGTCATCACGGCGGCGGAATCGAGCATCTTACAATGGTTCCGTCAACGATCAACGAAATGCTTCTTCAGAGCTATGAAGGCATTATCCGCCTTTTCCCCTGTTGGGATAAAAAGTCGCCTGCTTCGTTTGAAAACTTGCGCGCAGACGGTGCGTTCCTTGTTTCTGCAGAGCTTAAAAACAAAAAGATTTCTTCCATTAAAATCAAGAGTCTTAAAGGAAGAAAGTGTAATCTTGACTTTGCTTATGTCAAGTCTGTAAAGAGAGAATCCGACGGCGAAGAAATTCCGTTCACGCGAAACGGCAACGTTATTTCTTTCAAAACGCAGGAGGATGAGGTTTATCTTCTCGCTTAATTATCAGCAAAACTAACTTCACGGGGTGATAGTGTGGGTGAAAAACTAAAAAAACTCGTAGGTGTTCAGGGTGACTTCAAAACCACCATTCTTCCTATGATCAACTACAGCTATGCAAATATGTACATGGGTGGCGCGGGTTACATCATCAGTATGTATTTCACAGTCTTTCTGACGGACGTTGTCAACCTCTCGCTCAATCAGGCGGGTATCGTTGTTATGCTTGCTACCGTATGGGATGCAATTACCGACCCTGTTATGGGTATCATAACAGACCGTACGCGTTCAAAAACGGGCAAACACCGTCGTTACCTTCTTTGGGGTATTCCGCTGATGATGCTTTCATACACGCTGATGTGGAATTCTTTCGGCCTTAACGGAAAAACCAATCCTGCTCTTGCGATGACATACTTTGTTATTGTATATATGCTTTACAAAACGGCTTATACGGTTATCGGTGTACCGCACACGGCTATGCTTCCCGAACTTGCGCCCGAATACAACCTCAGAACTCAGTACAATTCTGTCGGCTATCTTTTCAATTCTGCAGGTATGGTGCCTGCTTTCGGAATTGTTGTTGCCATTCTTGCTGTTTTCGGTTCTAACGACAACCTTACTTCCGAATCAAAATCGCCGTTCCTTGTTATCGGTATTGTGCTTTCCGTATTTTTCGGTCTTGCGGTTTTCCTTACCTATTTCAAAACGAGAGAGCCCAGCTCCCTTAACAACAAAAACGAAAAACTGGATATTAAATATATCATTCACGAATACGTTCTTGTTTTCAAAAACAAATCCTTCAGGCAGTATTTCTTTATGAGCCTTGCTTATCAGTTTGCAACGGGATTTTACGCAAACTCAAAGGTTTATTATATAAAGTACCTTGCAAATCAGTACAGCGGATATGCCCTTTTCAATGCTGTTGCAGGCGTTGCGGAGGCTGCGGCTTTCCCGCTTAACTATGCGCTGACGATGAAGCACGGCAAGAAAAAGTGCGGAAACATCGTCACACCGCTTATGGTTGCAGGCCTTGCAATCGGTCTTATAATGCAGTCGGGCGGTTCATTCTTCTGGAGTGCACTTATGATGCTGAGTATGCTTCTTTACCCCTTCGGTATGTCAGGTCTCGGCTTTGTTTCGACAAACATTTTCCCCGACCTTACCGACGTTGATGAGCTTATCACAGGCAGAAGAAGAGAAGGCGTTATTGCAACTTTCAGCACGCTTATCAAAAAGAGCATCAGCGGTGTTATGGCGGCGCTGGTCGGTTTCACTCTTCAGAGTTTCGGCCTTGTTACGGGCGACACCGTTTCACAGTATGAGAAAACAACAGGCACTCTCTTTGAACAGAGCGACAGCGCTGTTTTAGGTGTACGAATCTGTGTTGCTGTTATTCCGATTGTTGCGGCGATTATTTCTCTCATCCTTCTTAAGAGATTCCGTATGACGAAGGACGACCACACAATGATTCGTGCAGCAATCGCAACAAAGCATAAATACGGCAGTGTAACTCTTACAGACGAGCAGAAAAAGCTTTGCGAAATGATTTCCGGTCAGAAGTTTGAAAACACCTGGCTCGGTCAGGGTGAAAGCGACGGCGAAGAGCATTTCCTTGACACGGACGAAAACGGAAATTACCTTATTTTACTTGAGCAGAAAGCGTTGAAGGAGGCACAAGCAAATGGTTGATATTACAAAAAAAGCTCCCGATAAAAAGGAGAAAAACTTTAAAAATTCTTTGATAGATTTTCTTTTCTATCTCGTACAGTGGACCTGGGGTCTTCCCGTAAACCTCGTCGGCGGTATCGCATTTCTTTTCTGCACAAAAATAAAAAAACGCCGTTGGCAGAGATTTGGCTACTCTTACATCGTCTATCTCCCGTGGAAATCGGGCGGACTTTCTTTGGGTCTTTTCATCTTCATGAAAGACGGTCACAAAAATAAAAAGTGGACATACAACACCCGTATCCACGAATACGGTCACACGTGGCAGTGTCTTCTTTTAGGTCCTCTTTACTATATCGTAATCGCAATCCCTTCAATGATATGGTGCAACTGCTTTGAAGGTTACAGAAAGAAAAATAATGTTTCTTACTATAAGCTTTACTGCGAAGCCTGGGCAAACAAGCTCGGTCAGAAATTCACAAAAATGGAAATGGTTGAAAAATGAGCAAAGCTCCTTGTAAGCGAATACAAGGAGCTTTATAATTTATCAGCAATATCAAATATGAGCTTTTCCGTTTTTTTCCAACCAAGGCACGGATCTGTGATGGATTTTCCGAAAATGTGCTCGCCGACGTCCTGTGCACCATCCTCAAGGTAGCTTTCAATCATAAGACCTTTGACGAGCTTTTTGATGTCCGTGTTGCGGTTTCTGCTTTCGATAACATCAAGGGCAATTTCCGTCTGCGCGAGGTAATTTTTGCCCGAATTGTTGTGGTTTGTATCAACAATTACGGACGGATTGAGAAGACCTGAATTTTCATAAAGCTCAAAAAGCTTTACAAGGTCATCGTAACGGTAATTAGGAATGCTTGTACCGTCCTTGTCGATGTATCCTCGGAGGATTGAATGAGCATAGGGGTTGCCTTCGCTCTCGACTTCCCAACCGCGATAAAGGAAAGTGTGGCTGAGCTGTGCGGATTTAATCGCATTCATCATAACAGACAAATCTCCGCTTGTGGGATTTTTCATTCCGACAGGAATGCCGACACCGCTTGCCGTGAGTCTGTGCTGCTGATTCTCAACCGACCTTGCGCCGACAGAAACATAAGAAAGAAGGTCAGAAAGGTAACGGTGATTTTCGGGGTAAAGCATCTCGTCCGCGCAGGAAAATCCGTAATCACGAAGTGCCGTCATATGCAAATCACGAAGCGCAACGATGCCCTTGAAAATGTCGGGTTTTTCGTCAGGGTCGGGCTGATGAAGCATACCCATATAACCCTGTCCCGATGTGCGCGGTTTGTTTGTATAAATACGCGGAATTATTATGAGCCTGTCCTTCACCTCATCCGCAACCTTGCGAAGACGGGAGATATATTCGAGCACAGGCTCTCTCAGGTCAGCTGAACAAGGGCCGATTACGAGAATGAATTTTTCGGATTTACCTTCAAAAACATCGTTGATTTCTTCGTCCCTTTTTGCTTTGACGGCTGTCATCTGTTCCGATACAGGAAAGCTCGTTTTAACGTCCAGAGGAACGGGAAGCTTGCGTTTGAAATTCATTTTCATAATATCACCCCTTTGACGAAAATTTTCAACATCATACATCTTTTGACGTAAAAAGTCAAGAATCGCAACCTTTCCCCGAAAAACATTTGCTTTTATTTTTCTTTTTGATATAATTATAGAAAAACTTTCGGGTGGTTTTATGAATATAAATTACAGAAGGCTCCTGCCGTGTGACAACACAGCAATGGCAGAGTTGATAAGATACAACTTAAAATCAAACGGGCTCGACATTCCCGGTACGGTTTATTTTGACGAAATAATCTGGCACCTTACAGATTTTTACGACGAAAAGCCCGAATACCGTGCATACTTTGTCCTTGTTGACAAAAACGGCAAGGTCGTCGGCGGAATCGGACTTGCGGAATTTCCCGACATTGAAGGCTGTGCCGAATTGCAGAAGCTTTATCTTGCGGACGAGGTCAAGGGTCACGGGCTCGGTTACTTTCTCATTGACCTGCTTGAAAAGGAAGCTTTGAAAATGGGATATGACAAGATGTATCTCGAAACTCACACAAATCTGCAGACAGCAATTCACGTTTATGAAAAAGCAGGTTATCTTGAAATCCCTCGTCCTGAGTTCGTTATGCACGGAACAATGAATAAATTTTATTTGAAAGCTTTAAAGAAATAACATTTGCAGAGAGTCTCTGCATGTTCTTTCTTGACATAAAACTGTTCTATTGTTATAATTTCGTTAAAAGAATTAAGGAGTTGTTTAAATGGGTATTTTCAGCAGAATCACATCAATGCTTCTCTCAGTTTTAATGGGTATACTTTCCGTTTTTGGAATTGCTCTGCCTGATTATGAAGTAGACACAAGCGATTGGAACACAAATTACAAATACATCTTCGTCCACGGTCTTATGGGTTGGGGCGAATACGATTTTTATTATCCGCTTATGCCCTATTGGGGAATGTTCGGCGGAAACCTTATGAATTATCTTAACAACAGCGGATTTGAGTGTTACGCAGCTTCCGTTGCGGGTACTGCAAGTGCGTGGGACAGAGCTTGTGAGCTTTATGCTCAGCTTACGGGTACGGTTACCGATTACGGCAAGGCTCATTCGGAAAAATGCGGTCACGACAGATACGGCCAGGACTTTACAGGAAAAGCACTCATTGACGAGTGGGATGCAGAAAACAAAATCAATCTCCTCGGTCACTCTTTCGGAGGTGCGACGGTACGTACTTTTGCACATCTTATGGCAAAGGGTGACACACAGGAAATGAACGCAACTTCACCCGACGAAATCAGCGGTCTTTTCACGGGAGGTAAGGCAGATTATATTTATTCTGTCACCTCACTTGCTGCACCTCATAACGGTACAACCGCTTACGGCGTTGAAACAGCAGACGGCGCGGAATATGACACAGCGGCATACGATATGCACATCGACAATGCACTCGCCCTTAACGAAACACTTTCAATCAGCAACAGTACTTATTATTTCTCAATTGCCTGCTCAATGACTGAAGCTGACGAAAACGGTTATCATACACCAATTAAAGAAAATATGGAATTCTTGTTCACTTCAAGCAGTGCAGAGCTTGGCAAGCTGACGGGTACAACTCCGGGCGGATACGTGGTCGGTGAGGAATGGCTTGAAAACGACGGACTTGTTAATACATTCTCTGCTCTTGCTCCCCTTTCTGACCCGAGCACTCAGTACGACAGCGCGAACGTCAAGAAAGGCATCTGGAATATTATGCCCATCTACTACGGTGACCATATGTCACTTCAGGGCGGTATGACAGTTGTCAACAACGTAAAACCGCTTTACATCGAACATCTTTCTATGATTAATTCCCTGTAAAAGAAACTACACAGAAAAAAGGATGGCTCTCAAGCCATCCTTTTTAGTTTTACTTTTTATTTGTAAGGAACAGGAATGAATGTCAGGAAAAATTCAAACAGCTTCTCAAGCCAATTTTTGATAAAGTCAAAAATATCTGTCTTTGTTTCGCTTGATGTGCCATCCGCATCTATCTGCATTTCAAAATCAACAATCTCCTGTTCAATCTCCTCTATCACAGGTGTCTGATCAATGAGGTCGATATATTCCACATAAGCCGAAGATGTTTCAAGAAGAACCTCAGACGATTTTGACTGATCAACTGATGAAAGCAATGCTCCGGCCTGATTGAGAAGTGCAACATCCATTTCGTCAACTATGCCGTCGTGGTTACAGTCAGCCGCCATATATGCAACCGTGCCGATGCTTTCTTCCGTCAGCATTGAATTTGCCACACACGAAACTAGCACAGCATCCTGACCGTCATACCAGGAATCACCGTTCACGTCACCGTAGATAAGGACAGTGAATTCCCCAACTACGTTATCACCGTTTTTAAGCGTTGCTTTTGTGCCCGTGCCGAGTTTGCCATCAGTAGAATCATAACTCCAGACATAATCGGGATTGAGGATTGTTATGTAATTTTCAAGTGAGCTTTCACCTGCGTTGATACCTGAAATAATCCCGTTGTCTGTGTCAATAACAACACCTTCTGCTAACTTATATTCTGTTGCAGGTATAGCTTCTGTTTCTACTGCTCCGCAATTGATGCATATACGTGATTTTGAACCCGGCTGTGAAATTGTTGGTTGGGTTGTAACCTGCCAATCATTAAAGCTGTGTCCTGATGCAGGAACGATATTTTCGCTGAGCACCTTGTTGCACTGTGTGCAGACCGTTTTTTCAAAGCCGTCCTGTGTGCAGGAATGCTCACCCGACTGTGTCTGTGGCTGATGGTCACAGACAGTCCAGGGCTGGATAAACGCATTTTTTAAATCCCAACTGCTACTGTTGTATTCCTCGGAAGCTACCCATTTGGAAGAGCTATAAACATAGGTTTCGCCGTTACTTGAGTATCCGTCACCGTATTCAAACGGAATCCATGACCCATTCGTGCACATTGAAACAGCAAACTTACTACCTGCTTTAACAGCAACTTCCTGAGGCAAATCAATCACATGATAACCCGCTTTTTCAACTGTTGTTTCAAATGTTAAACCCAATGTACCCGATCCCGGATTGTTTGCAGAAGTAAGATCAGTGTAAACTTTAAAAGTAATTGTTACATTTTCCTCATAGGTATATGTGGCAATAGATTTTATTTTTTCATTTTCTTTTGCACTGAAAACATTAGCAACCGATCTGTTTCCGATTCCTATCCAATAATTGCAACGGTCACCGTTATAGTTATAGTTTTCGTAATAATCTTCGACAGGTTGTGCAATATACCCTATAAAACTACACAGAGTTGCATCGTAGTAAGAAATCCAGAAATATCCCGATTCTCCCCACCATGTGTCCCAGCTGTTTTTACAAAGCCATGCCCCGTTTTCAGTCGGACGACATTCAGCTTTAAAATTATCTTTGGAGAAGTTGTCATCCCAACCAACAACAGTGATCGCATGGTTAGTTGTTGTTGCGGTGTTGCAGTAAAAAGCTGCTATTCCCGAATCTGTATAATAACTATCGTCATGATAATAACTGGCTGTTACCGAGCCGTATTCCATAATATGCTGTTTAGTTTCATTTGCTGTTGAGAGTGTTTCCACAGACTTGATAACAAAACCGCTGTTTGTGTTACGACGCTGAGCATCGGTATACTTCGGAAGCTTTGGTATATTGTTGTAGTCCGCCGGATTTGCATCCTGCTTGGCAACACCTGCCCAGCGTGACAACGCCTGTGTAACCTTTTGCCAGTTACCGCCCGTCAGGTACGGATTTTCCGCTGCTGTTCCGTCACCGTAAGCAAGATCTGTTGTGTCTGTTGTGGCACTGTTGATACCAAACCAAGCAAGGTGAGATTCAGAAAAATCAACTGTTTCCATCTCTGCAAGACCTTTGCTGATAACCGAGCTTTCAAGTGCACTTATAGCAGAAAATGCCCAGCAGTTTCCCGCATTACCCTGCCATTTAACAGATGTTACAACATCCTTTGAACGGGAATCGTATGACGACGGAATTGTTGTGCCCGCATCCATTGTGTTGAATGACGGCTCAAATGACAGACGTGTATCTCTTTTAATAATTTTGCCGTCTTCGTCCATATAAATATCTTCAACATAACCGCCGTTAGAAGAATCTTGCGGAATAACTCTTATAGCATCATTATCCTCGGACAAAGCCGATACCATCGGTGCTACATAAAAAACAAGAATTGCCATAATTGTAATAATAGCTGTAAACTTTTTCACAATAAGTCCCCCTTGTCTATCTGTCGTTATAAGTTCAGTTTATCATAAATACCCCACTTTGTAAAGAAATCTGCTTTGTCCTATCCGTCAAAAGATAGAGCAGATTTTTGGTAAAAAAAACATACCATTTCTGCACTTAATTTGATATAATAAATTTATTAATATTTTTTGTACTGTGAGGAATGGAAATGAGCAAAGAATTACCTCGTACTTATGTACCTTTCAAGGATTGGAAAGAACCTTCAAAGCAGATTGAATATACCGAAGAAACGCCTCTCCTCTCCCCTGACGGAAAGCTTCTTGCAAAAGGCTGGGCAAGACGTAACTACTTTACATACAACCGTGATTACGTTAAAACAGGAATTATGAGCCGTAAGGAATGGGATTTTTATACCATCACCGACGGAAAAATGCAGATTCTTGTCAGCTTTGCGAACATCAACATCGGCGGTTACGTCAGCGCAAAAATCACCGACCTTTCCACAGGCGAGGTAATTGTTGATGCGATTCAGTATTTCATTGGTGCAAACAAGCACGTTCCGCCCGCAAAGGGCGACGTGCCTAACCGTTATAAGGACAAAATCGGCAAGGCTGAATTTGATTTTGACACAAGAGAAACCGAGCGTATTCTTAATTACAAAAAGATGCACAAGGGTAAGCTTTGCGACGTAAACATTAAAATGGATATTCTCCCCGGTTCTGAAAACATCACAACCGTTCTTCCTTTTGACGAGGACGAAACAAAATACTTTATGACCACAAAGCAGATGTGTATGCCCTGCGAAGGTACTTTTAAGTACGGTGATTATGTTTACGAAATTTCAAAGGATACGGCATTCTGCGCTATGGACTGGGGACGAGTTAATACAGTTCATAAAATGGTCTGGTATTGGGGCAGCGGCTCATTGTACCACTACGACGAAAAAGGCGAAAAGCATCTTCTCGGCTTCGAAATTACCTGGGCAATCGGAAACGAGAGCTACGCAACGGAAACAGCTATCTTCTACGACGGAAAGGCACATAAATTCGGTGCAATTGACGTTGAAAAATTCCCCAAAGACAGATTTATGGAAGAATGGAAGTTTGTTTCGGAGGACGGCAGATTCAATATGACGATGACGCCTACACTCGACAATCACAGTGATGTAGATTTCAAGGTCGGCAGAATGAACTGTCATCAGGTTTACGGTATATGGAACGGCGACGTCACTCTTGACGACGGCACCAAAATTGAAATCAAAGACCTCTTCGCATTTTGTGAATATGTTGAGAACAGGTGGTAAATAAGGAGTTTTGATTATGAAAATCTCTACGCAAACAAGTTCGGCAGCAAAGCTCGTCGGCGACGAAAAGGCTGTTGAACTCATTGCAAAGGCAGGATTTGATGCATGGGATTTTTCCATGTTTGATATGTGCAAGTACGATTGGGGTAAAAAGGTGCTCCTTGAAAACAACCATCCCCTTGCAGGAAACAATTACCTTGCATTTGCACGCAAATTAAAGCAGGTCGGTCTTGATAACGGCATCGTCTGCAATCAGTCACACGCACCTTTCCCCACAGCCTGTGCCGCAATCCGTGCTTACTACAAACGTGTAATCGAATGTACTGCGGAGGCAGGCGGTGAAATCTGTGTTATTCATCCTGATAATAACAAGTCGGCTGAAGAAAACGCAGAAATGTATCACGAACTTCTTCCGTTTGCAAGAGATTGCGGTGTAAAAATCGCAACGGAAAATATGTGGAACTGGGATTCGGAAAAAGACGAAAGCAGCTTTGCTGCCTGTGCTACAGGTGAGGATTTTGTGAAACACATCGATGTGGCAAAGGATGATTTTCTCGTTGCATGTCTTGATATCGGTCACGCTGAAATGAGAGGCTCAGGCGACGGTGCAGCAAATATGATTTACGCTCTCGGTCACCGTCTTCAGTGCCTTCACATTCACGATAACGACAAATGGCACGATTCACACCAGATTCCTTTTTCAATGAGTATTGACTACGTTCCGATTGTAAAGGCTCTCAAAGACATCGGCTACAGCGGATATTTCACTCTTGAGGCTGACAATTTTCTTAACGGTTACAACAGTGAAAATGTTTTTTCAGGCATTCAGGAGCTTAAGAAAAGCGTTCAGAAGCTTGCAGATATGTTTGATGCTTTGAATTAAAACCATATATAAAAAAGGCGTTGTGTTTTTCACACAACGCCTTTATCTTTATTCTCAGAAAGTGAAATTGTATACATCCGTGACTGTTCCTTTTTCGGTAACATCCATAGCTTTCTTTCTGTCTTCACTTGAAAGATGCATTTTCATCTCAAACGGAACAGCAACGGTAAGCTCCTTAATGCAACCGTCCTTAACAACTACCGTAATTTCCGAACTTGGGAAAGAAGCTGTTGCATCAGTCACAAAATAACCTTCAAATGCACTCGCCGAACAGTCTGCATAGTTAAGAAGATACGGATATGTCTTGCGCGGTATATAATCCTTTGCATCTGCCTTATCTTCAACCAATACAATTTTTACAGTGTATGTGGATTCATCTTTTTTTGTAATAGTTGCGCTCTTGACAAGACTCGGGTCTATGCGGGTATCGGGACAGAATTCAGAAATCGATCCCATCGGTTTATTGTAGCCGTTTTCAAACGTAACCACCAGTTCTGCGTTCTGTTCATCAATCTCAACATGATCTTTGTTATTATTATCATTGACAGCTGTTGAAACATAACGAGACTTATACGAAACTTTCACCTTGCCGGTAGCCAACGAATCAAAAGCGTCTGCATAAAATTTAAGTGCTTCGTTCTTCGAATACGTTGTCGGATTATCAAGACCGACACTTATCTGCAAAACACGAAGAGCATCTGAAGAATTGACAGTTCCGTCATTGTTGAGGTCTGCTCTGTATTTGTCGAATTCTTTTTCGTTAAATCCGACGGCATTACGCAAAATCAGAAGTGCATCTGTTGAGTTGGTTTTCCCATCATTATTAACATCTCCGCGAACCCCTGCAGCAAATGTCACGGGCATAACTGCAAGACAAATTGCAACTGCAATAACAACCGCGAAGAAATTTTTAAATAATTTTTTCATATAAAATTCCTCCCTTTTAACTAATTATACCATCATTTTATTCTTTTTCAAGATAAAAACATTTTTTAAGAAAATCTCTTTGCTTGAAATATCTTTAACTTTTTGAGCATTTAATACAAAGCTCTTACATCTATCGGTAATTGACCAGCGGCTATAATGCTATTGATTTTCTGTTTTCGACATGTTATAATCCAAATGATTTCTGATCTTCCATATAGGAATTGTCTGTGGTATATTTTCCATATTGAAGTATAGTAACTGAGAGGTGTTTGAATGAAAGAACTTATGACTTTTCAAGAACAACAGCAGGTCGCGAAAAACATTCTTAAAAACTTTAAAAAATTTTGTACTGAGCACAACTTACGTTATTATTTGTCATACGGCACTCTTTTAGGCGCAGTCCGTCATAAAGATATAATACCATGGGACTACGATATTGATGTGCTTATGCCAAGACCGGATTTTGACAAATTTATCAACCTTACAAAAGATAAGGATATTCAGGATAAATTCCACGTATTTTCACACGCAAATACTCCCGGTTATTACTTGTGGTTTGCAAAGCTCTGCGATAAAGATACCCGACTCGTCGTTACAAAAACCAGAAGCAAAATCCCTCTCGGAATGTGGATAGACATTTTTCCTCTTGATGCTATTCCTGAGGATAAAAACACTGCCGCTGAGTTGCGCAAAGAAATAATTTCACTTCAACAAGAAGCGGCTTATCCGATACGCACCGACCTGACGGGCATACTGAGATTAGTTCAAATAATCAAAAACACGTTCACTAAAAACAAAAGTGTTCAACTTTTGAGTCAGGCACATGATCTTGCCAGATCTAACAATTACGAAAGTGCCAAAACTGTCGGTTCATTTTCTATGTTCGGCAATTCTGCAAACGAGTATCTTGATAAAACATACTACGAAGATACGACAATGTTGCAGTTCGGTGATGAATATTACTGTGCTCCTTCAAGATATGACGAAATGCTTACTATTTCTTACGGCGACTATATGACACCTCCTGAAGAAAAAGAAGAGCCTCGAAGATTCGCCTACTATATCAACGAGAAAAACTAATTATCTACAAACATACTGTTTATAGTAAATATTAATCATCTTAATACCCCCGAGATTTCAAAAATCCTCGGGGGTATCTCCGTTTTTACACAGAAAAACAGTGTTCAACACAGCACGCTTCAAAAATAAAAAATTTTACTCAAAACGCTATCAACTTTCCCGTCACAATAAGTTTTATTGAGTGAAAAATCCAGTTCGTTATCACAGTCTCTTATCGTTTCAAGTGACGAAAAAATCTCCTGCATAAGTCTTTTGTACGCCTTTAAGCTGAAATCCATACGCTTTTTCGTTTTCGTTTCCGAGGGAACAAGAAACCGTCCCGATGAAACCCTGCGGCTTTTTTCAAAATCGCACTTATGGAAATACTTGCAAACAAAAATTCCTGTTTTTAATTCAGGAATTATCAGGTGCTCTGCTCCGCTTTCTATATTCAGCGGACAAAGACAGCTTATCACATCGTACCCTGCACTCAATGCATATCTTCTCACTCTGTCAACAATATGCCTTGAGCAAGCTCCCGTTCGGTCACATATAACAGTTACATTTTCACAATATATATCAAATGCTTCCATATTAAGCTCCACGCCGTCGGGTGTAAAGCAGGTAACAAAGCGTTTATGCTCCGTGCCGACCGTTCCTTTTAGTGCACCACCCATTGAAGACCACAGACGTGATGAAAACCGGTTAATTTTCACAAGATCCATATTCGCAGAATCAAGACGCACCATATCGTTACTGATGCAACGGCAGGCTGTAAGAAAACGTTCGGCACGTTTCACAGCTTCTTCACGGCAAAGAATTAAACTTTTCAGATTTTGCATTTCATCATCCAGACAGAAAGTATCGGCAGAATATGTAATCGTATCGTATGTTCCGTCAAGTATTCTGAAGCCTGCATCTGCGCTGTAAATTCCGATACTTCTTTCATCTGCACAGAAATCAACGTAACTCTGACCGCGTTTATCAAGCTCTTTTTTTATTGAATCAAAAAGCCTCTGCTTCGCTGAAACTGAATATCCCTTCACGATATAATTTCTCTCCGCCGAAAATTCAGGTTTTGTGGCAAGCGAATAAAATCCTTTCGGCGAATACACTCCGTAATAGAAGCAGTTGCTTATCATCATCCTGACCTCCGTAAATAATATATTATATTCTATTCAAAAATTTTATTCTCGTGCTTGTATAGTTAAAAAGTTTATGATATTATTTTGTTGATAAATCCGAATTAAAAGAGGGTTTAAAATGCTTGACAAAAGAAAAATAAGCTCATTGATTAAAGACCCGGTTGAAGTCTTCGTTTTCGATACAGTCACATCCACCAACGATGTTGCAAAGGAGCTTTGCAAAGAAAGTGAAGAGTGTATTCTTGTTGTCGCAGATGGGCAGACTAACGGAAGAGGACGTCAGGGAAAAAGCTTCTTTTCACCAAACGGAAGCGGACTTTATTTTTCAATGGTTTTCAGCACGGATTCTCCTGCTTTTGAGTTTACGGGAGTTACCTGTGCGGTTGCGGTTGCCTGCACAAGAGCTATTGAAAAACTGACCGACCTGAACGTTAAAATCAAATGGGTCAATGACATTTACATTGAAAGCAAAAAGGTCTGCGGAATACTTGTTCAATCCGTCAGCGAAAACGGCATTGTAAAAAAGCTAATCGTCGGAGTAGGGATCAATATTTCAACAGTCGATTTTCCTAATGAAATCAAGGATATTGCTGTTTCACTCGGAAAAGAAATTGACCGCAACGTTTTAGCCGCTGAAATTGCCAATAATATTTCTGAGCTGATTTTCAGTAATCCTGAAGAATATATCGGCGAATACAAGGAAAAATCCAACGTCATCGGCAAAGAGATAACTTATTTCAAAGACAACATTTCTCACAATGCTCAGGCTGTTGACATTGACGAAAAGGGCGGACTTGTCGTGCTTGAAAACGGCAAAAAAATTACACTTACAAGCGGAGAGATTACAGTAAGATTTCCGCTGAAATAAAAACAAATTAAAGGAGCGATTTTACTATGTATAAGGGAACAAAGACTGAGAAAAACCTTATGGAAGCTTTTGCAGGCGAATCTCAGGCAAGAAACAAGTACACATACTTTGCAAGCGTAGCAAAGAAGGAAGGCTACCAGCAGATTGCTGCAATTTTTGAGCAGACAGCTAATAACGAAAAGGAGCATGCTAAGCTTTGGTTCAAGGCTCTCGGCGAGCTCGGCAACACAGCAGAAAACCTTGCCGCTGCAGCTGCAGGCGAGAATTACGAATGGACAGATATGTACGACCGTTTCGCAAAGGACGCTGAGGAAGAAGGCTTCACAGCTCTTGCTGCTCAGTTCAGAGCTGTTGCTGCAATTGAAAAATCTCACGAAGAGCGTTACCGTGCACTTCTTAACAACGTTGAAATGAAGGCTGTTTTTGAGAAGAGCGAAGAAATCATGTGGGAATGCCGCAACTGCGGTCACCTCGTAATCGGCAAAAAAGCTCCCGAAGTTTGCCCCGTATGCAACCATCCGCAGAGCTACTTCGAGATGAGAAAAGAGAATTATTAATTTTAAAAAGCCAAAAAAAATCGACCTCAAATGAGGTCGATTTTTTGCTTTTATTTACTTGTCTTCTCTTTTTTTACTTTTTCTTTCTTCTCTTTTACGGGCGGATTTTTAATTTCTGCTCTTGCTTCGGGAGAAAGAGTTATATAATAAGCAAAAGTCCAGAACAAAATACCGATGAAAAGCAAAGCCATTGTTATAACGGCATTACCAAGCTGGAAAACCTCAAAGTCAACCACACCTGAAATTGCCGAAGACAAAATAGAACCGACAATTCCTTCTGCACCCTCAAGGTTTTTACCGAGAATTGCACCGATATCAACCTTACCTGCGGTGAAGGGTGCTGTGAACTTAGTAAAGAAAGACATTGCAAGGAAACAGGACAATGCAACACCGATGCTCAGACCCATAACTGTTTTATGTGCCTGTGTAAAGAGCGCGCAACCCATAATTATAAGTGCGATGAGAAGCGCCAACACAAGCATAACAGCTGATGCAAGAAGCCATCCTTTAACTGCATTTACTTCGATAGGC
>JAZSID010000072.1:0-29312 GCA_045533625.1 Acutalibacteraceae bacterium
TGCAAAAGAGCCTCACATCGTTGATCTTGCAAATTTCCTTAACTCAATGGGCGCAGACGTAAGAGGTGCAGGTACTGACGTTATTAAAATCCGTGGTGTTGAGCAGATGCACGGATGCACATATTCAATAATTCCTGATCACATTGAGGCAGCTACTTTTATGGTTGCAGCTGTTGCAACAAAGGGCGAAGTTCTTATAAAGAACGTTATTCCGAAGCACCTTGAATCAATCACTGCAAAGCTTCTTCAAAGCGGTGCAACGGTTGAGGAATATGACGATTCTGTTCTTGTTAAAGGTAACGGACGTCCGGGAAAGTGCAATGTCAAGACGATGCCACATCCCGGTTTCCCGACAGATATGCAGCCACAGATTGCAACAATGCTTGCAATCGCCGACGGTACAAGCATCGTTTCTGAAGGCGTGTGGGACAGCAGATTCCAGTATGTTGAGCAGCTTACAAGAATGGGTGCCAACATTTCCGTTAACGGTAAGGCTGCAACAATTGAGGGTGTTGAAACTCTTAACGGTTCTCCGGTTAAGGCAGACGACCTTCGTGCAGGTGCCGCAATGCTTATTGCAGGTCTTGTTGCAAAGGGAACAACATCTATTGAAAACATTGTCTATATCGACCGTGGATATGATAATGTTGTCGGAAAATTCCAGGCACTCGGAGCTGATATCTGGCGCGTTAATGATGCGGATTCTCCGAAAGCTCTTGATGATTCTGAGGCAGTATAAAATTTACTGAGGTGTAAAATGGCGCGATTTTCTTCACTTTTTTCTTCCAGTAGCGGAAACTGTTCCTACATAGGATCCGCAAAGGGCGGAATACTTATTGATGCGGGAGTCAGCGCCAAACAAATCAACCTTAAACTTGATTGCATTGGTGTCAACCCCGTTGACATCGGTGCAATTTTTGTTACTCACGAACATTCCGATCATGTGCGTGGTTTGCGTGTTTTTGCTTCTAAACATAAAATTCCTGTTTATGCAACTCAGGGCACGGTAGATGCTCTGATCGCTTCGGGAGTAGCTAACGGAAGCTTTGAAATCAATCCTGTCAACAGTGACGGTGTTGAAATCAACGGACAGTTTATTCTTCCGTTTAAAACTTCTCACGATTCAGCACAGAGCTGCGGATTTGTTGTAACAACAACCGATGACCGTAAAATTGCCGTAGCAACAGATACAGGCTATGTTACGGAAGAAACTAAGGCAGCTGTCAGGGGCTGTGACCTTATTCTTGCTGAATCAAATCACGATATAGGAATGGTCAGAAACGGTATTTATCCTTACTTGCTGAAAAGGCGTATACTTTCCGATGTCGGACATTTGTCTAATATTGATTGCAGTAATTTTGTTACAGAGCTTGTAAAGAACGGTACTACAAGGATTGTTCTCGGTCATCTGAGTAAAGAAAACAACATCCCTGACCTTGCTTTTCAGACTTCAAAATCTGCACTTGAATGCGCAGGCGCCGTTCAATTTAAGGATTACATACTGACGGTTGCAGGCGACAGTGAGATAGAAACGGTGGTGCTCTGATGCAGACAGTTACAATAATCTGTGAAGGCAAACTTAAAGAGAAATACCTTCGTGATGCCTGCGCCGAATATGCTAAAAGATTATCAGCGTATTGTCGACTGAACGTTATTGAACTTAATCCGCACAGAATTTCTGAAAATCCCTCTGTCGGAGAAATTGATTCAGTACTTGAAGCCGAGGCAAAGGAAATCCTTGCAAAAATCCCGAATACCGCAAAAGTTTATGCTATGTGTATTGAAGGAAGGCAGATGCCGTCAGAAAAACTCGCTAAGGAGATTTCATCCTGTGCAGTACAGGGATTTAATAACGTTGTGTTTATAATCGGCGGTTCACACGGACTAAGCGATTCAGTTAAAAAAAGGGCCGATTTCAAGCTCTCAATGTCTGAAATGACCTTTCCTCATCAGCTTGCAAGGGTTATGCTTCTTGAACAGATTTACAGAGCATATCAGATTGCTAACGGCGGAAAATATCACAAATAAAAGTTTAGGCTTGTACATCTTCCTGATGTACAAGCCTTTATTAATTGTTTTTATAATTTGTTTTCAGCTTATCTCCATACATATTTGAATAGAATTCATTGATATAGCTGTAAGTAAATGATGAGCTTTCAACACCGTGTTGAGAAGCTAATTCCTCATTATATTCGGCTAACGGAATAATTCGCACATTTTTAAATCCGCTGTTATAATGAGTTATTGTCGGAATAAGATGAACTGAGGATACTGTTGTTTTGCCTGTTTCAAAATCTTTTTCAAACGTGATATCGGCGATTCCTGCGAGCATATTGTTTTTCTTACTCTGGCAGGAGATTATATTGCCGAGTGACCAGATAACAAGTGCATCTTCGCCGTCACCGTTTGGCATAAATTCAATAGGCTGGAGCACGTGAGGGCCTGTTCCGATAATAACATCTGCACCGAACTCAAGGAGCTTGGAAGTGATTTCTTTCTGTGATTTGTCAGGGGTTGTTATGTCCTCGGTCTGCCAATGCATTGAAACGCAGACAACGTCAGAAACAGCTTTCGCATTGTCAATCATCTGCTTCATAGTTGCGTAAATTTCTTCCTTCGAATATCTTGTGTCAGTAAGGTAAACAAGACCGAGGTCAGCATCCTTAGGAACTACAAGACCGTTAAGGAATTCTGTGAAGCCGACAAATGAGATTTTGATACCGTTTACTTCTCTTATCTGAGGCTTCAGCATATCTTCGCGTGTTTCGTAAAGTCCTGTCAGAAGGATGTTTTCCTTTGATTTAAAAAGCTCAATATCATTCAAAGCGCCGGAAAGGTTCCGGTCCATAGTGTGGTTTGTTGATTGATTGAAAACGTCAAAACCGACATCTATCATTTCGTCAAGCAACTGTTCGGGCGAATTGAAACGCGGATAAGAAGATGGTTCGCTTTCAGGGTCAATGATCGTTTCCTGATTTATGAATGCAAGGTCAGACATTGCGATGATTTCGCGGATTCCGTTATAAGCATATCTGAAATCGTAACCGTTGCCGTCAGCTCTGTCTTTTGCCTGAGTATAAATACTTTTGTGGATGAGGTTATCGCCGGCGCACATCATGCGCGCTGTTTGCTTTCCGGTTATCTGCGGAGAGCTATCAGGCGTTTTTTCGCTGTCGTCGTCAACAATACTGTTGCTGAAAACCGAGCCGTTATTCATTCGGGAATTGTCAATGATTATTATCATTGAGCTTAGTACTATTGCAAGGCAAAGAATGCAGTTAACAACAAGAAAAGCAATTTTGCCGGAAGTCCATTTATGCGTATCCTTCATTTTTTCATCTCCGTTTTTAATCTCAGATAATTATATCATACAATCAGTTGCTTTGCAATAATTGTTCTGCTTTGTTTGTAGTGCGGATACACAAAAAATATCGGTAAAATAAGCAGGCAGGCGAGGGTGTACGGTAAAAAACTCAGCTTGAATTTGACTACTGTAAAAATGTGCCCCTCAAGCAGATTCACGCTTTGTTTAATACACTGAATTATACCAATTCCCGGATTTGCGGCAAGAAGATAATTGGCAAGGAAATAGCGTTGAATCATAATAAAACGAAAAACAAATCCGACTACCGACAGAATTAAAGCACCAATGCAAAGTGAGAGAAAAAGATATAGTTCAATTCCGCCGCTGAATGCCGTTGCAACAATAACAAAAGTGACAACTGCGACGGGAAGTAAGAAGACTATTGTCCAGAATGTTTTTAACGCAAGTAACATAAAATGAAGTCCTGCGGCTTTTAATGAAAGTGTCGGCTTCATCCAGTACATAAAACGTCTGAAACAGTATTTTTTTCGTTCTGTCCTGCCGCTGTACATGGCTTCTTCACCAATAGACACTGCACAGTAAAACACATAGGTAAGAAAGCCTACAGCAAAGTAATATAAACACCTGCCGCCCCAAAAAGCGTACAGATAACTGCCGGATATGTTATCTTCATACATTCCGGTTAATGCTTTGAAGAGATAGGGTATAACGGTCAGGATAACAGTAACTAAAACAGCGGAAACGGGAATCAATATAGATTTAAAATATTTGTTTTTGTTATTGGTTAAGGCAGTTTTTCGTATTTCTTTAAACAGCATAATATCACCCAAGGGAATGATTGGCTTTTTTATACTGAAATATTCAAGGCGGTACAGTTAAACTGTACCGCCTTGCTTTAAATTATGTTATTTGTTATATGCCTGTGCGATTGCCTGAGCGAGCTGGTCGGGACAGGATGTGCTTTTAAAACCGCAGGTTATATCTGAAAGCTTTTCAATAACCTCTTCAACAGTCATACCGTCAACGAGCTGTGCGATTCCCTTGAGATTGCCGTTACAGCCTCCGTAAAAACTGACGTTTGAAACAATGTTGTCGTCTAAATCAAAAGTAATCTGACTTGCGCAAGTTCCTCTGGTTCTGTAAGTATATGTCATATTAAAATCTCCTTGTTTTGTTAATTCCTTGAATATCTTAATGTAATTACAGTTGTTTGTCAAGTCATAATATATAGCAAAGCAAGAATAAGCATTTTATCTCCGCCGTCACTTGAAAGCAGGAGAATGAGCGCAAGTATCAGTGAAATGTCGCTGTTGTTTTTGTTGCCTGATGAATTAGAAGTGAATATGTCTTTTATACTTTGTTTAGTGTTGTAAGTGTTACGGTTGTTTGCACGGTTATCTGAATTATAATTTTTTTTATAAATATGATTTATATCTGAAATTTCCGCCATTCGCTGCATTTCACGGGCGTATTCTGTTGCCTTGTTAATTTCCTGAGGTTGCACTTAATCACACCTTTCAAAACTTATCTCTTAGCTCGGCAATCATCGGCATAATCTCAAGTAATTTCAGAATCTGCATTGCTTCATCAGCCTTTTTCTGTCTTTCGCGGCTGAGGTTAGGCTTAAGTGCCTCAATCAACCTGCATCTTTTACCCGAATCTGAGTTCATGAGCGACATAATTCTGCCGATATTTGAAATCATATCGGGGTTGAATGGCGAGAAATTATCCGTGCCGAAGAAAGGGTTTGAATCCTTACGGGAATAATCAGTTTGAGTTTCAGAGCTTATGTTGTTGCCGAAAATTGCCTGTGCCGTTTCTTTCAGGGATTGAATATCGTCGGGCGTGAGAGATGCAATAATGTCATTTAAGTTTTCCATCGTTTTTACCGTTTATTTTTTCAATAATCTGACGTGCGGCACTTGAATTAAGAATTGCATTAATTTTGCTTCTGTCATTCAGGATTTTGTCAAGTTCTGCCTGTTCGGCATTGTTAAGCCCTGACCTTATTTTATCTGCGGTCTGCATCTTGGCGTTGTTATCTGCATTTTTCAAAAGGTTCATAAAAGCAGACAGATCAAATTGTTTGTTGTTTTTCATTTACAACCACACTCCGATGATATATAATAGTTTTAGTAAATTATATTAATTTTCAGGGGGTTTATGTTTGCGTATTTTAGTTGTTTCTGATTCTCACGGTGACCCGTATGCCATTAAACAAGCAGTGGATGAGCAGCCAACAGCCAGAATTCTTTTTTACCTTGGTGACGGTGAACATGACCTTTCTTATGTTGAAAACAGAACGAATATTTATATTCACAAAGTCAAGGGTAACTGTGATTTTGGCAGTATACTTCCGAGTTATGTTGTTGATGAGGTTGAAGGTGTAAGGATTTACGCAACCCACGGTTATGCTGAAAGGGTCAAGTACGGTAAAGCCCTTTTAAGGCAGTATGCCGCTGATAATAAAGCCACTATTGCATTATATGGCCATACACACGTTGCTGACACAACTTATGATGACGGAATCTGGCTTATCAATCCCGGAAGTATCCGTATGGGTGAATATGCAGTTGTGGACATAACTCCGAAAGGGATTATGCCGATTCTTCTTAAACTCAAATGATAGTAATAAACCTCCGCATTTCAGCATAGTTTAAAGTAGCTGAATTACGGAGGTTATTTTATGTTTGTATTTTCTGTCAGGGCGAACAAGCCCAAGCTGATTGCCGCACTTTGTGTTTTGTTGGTTGTACTCGTGATTATATCGTTTTTTGTTGATGGTAAAAACAGCCCTGTAACAAAAGGCACAGAAATCAATGCCAAAGCTACAACGGCAGAAGAAAGAATTGCGTTTCTTTCACAGTTCGGGTGGAAAATCAATGAAGATCCCGTTGAAGTTACGGAGGTCATAATACCTTCCGAGTTTAACGATACATATTCAAAGTATAATGAAATTCAGAAAAAGCAGTCAATGGACCTTGAGCCGTACAAAGGTAAAAGGGCGAAAAAATGGGTTTATGAAGTGAAAAATTATCCCGGATATCCTGAAGAAAGCGGTTATATAAGAGCAACGCTTCTTGTCTATGAAGGTACTGTTATCGGCGGAGATATATCTTCACTTGAACCCGACGGATTTATGCAGGGTTTTGATTTGCCCGAAACGACAACGCAGACGACAGAAAGTTAATTGTGTTTCTGCTTCGGATTAATCTGTGCAATGATAATTGCGGCAAAAATAATCGCACAGCCGATATATTCAACAGCCTGAAGCATTTCGTGCGGAGGCAAAATGAATGCGAATAAAACTGCAAAAACCGATTCAAGGCAGAAAAGCATTGCCGCGATTGTCGGCTCTGTATACTTCTGACCAACAATCTGAATTGTGAATCCGACACCGCTGCTCAGAGCGCCTGAATAAAGAATCGGGATTGCCGCATCCATAATTTTATCTATCGACGGTTTTTCGAAAATGAACATCAGTATGCAGGATATAACACCTGTTATAAAAAATTGTCCGCAGGAAAGAACGATAGAATCAACATTTTTACCGACCTTATCAATAACAAGAATGTGGACTGCGTATGCCAGTGCACAGCCAATTCCGAGGATTTCTCCTGTTCCTATTGTGAAGCTTTTTGAGGTGCCCATACATAACAGGTACATTCCGACCAAGCCGAGAGCAACGCCGATCCAGACAGTAAAGGGTGTTCTCTTTTTCATAAACAGACCTAAAACAGGGACAAATATCATATAAAGCGCAGTAAGAAAGCCGATTTTTCCCGTTTCAGTGTAATTGAACGCAAACTGCTGAAGAGTGCTTCCGAGGAAAAGACAAAGACCGACAGGAATTATTGCAAGTAAATTCGTTTTTAAAAGAGCTTTTTTCTCCTCTTTATTTGGCTTGTGAGGATTCTTACTTCTTTGTATCAATATAACAGGAAGAAGAACAGCAGAACCGATTAACATTCTTGTTCCGTTGAATGTAAATCCCTCAACGTGGTTCATACCCTCGTTCTGAGCAACAAAGGACAAACCCCATATCATCGCTGCACTGACGAGCAGGAGGGGACCGAAAAGTTTATTTTTTGCAGTCATTTATGTAATTCCTTTCATTTTAATTAAACGAACGGAATTAATTATAGTGCCGTAAAGAAAAAAAGTCAAATATTACTTCAAATAAATTGATTTATTATTAATTTAGTGATATAATATCCAAAGTTATGTGCTCAGAAAACCAAGGAGGTCAAAATTATGGCTGTTTGTAATGTAATTTCTCATCGCGGTGCTAACAGAGTAACGCCGCAGAATACTATTGAGGCATTCAAAAAGGCGATTCAGTTCAGGGCTGACGGCTTTGAAACTGACGTTCACCTTACAAGTGACGGTGTACCCGTAATCTGCCATAACTATACAATTGACAAAACCTCAGACGGTAAGGGAGCAATTGCAAAAAATACCCTTGATTACCTTAAGGGATTTGATTTCGGTTCATATTTTCATCATACGTTCAGAGGCACGGAAATTCCTACACTTGAGGAGTTTCTTGATATTTCCGAGAAAGCAAATCTTAAAGTGCTCAATATCGAAATCAAAAGTCCCCGCAGTAAAGACTATACTATCGTTGACAAAGTCATCGAGGCTGTTAAAGCACACAATCTTTTCGACAAGCTTCTTATTTCAAGCTTTGACCCGGATTTATTGGTTTATATAAAGGATTATGATGAAAACTGTAAAACAGGTTTTCTTTATTCTCCGGACAAGCCGATTACTTACAAGCAGGTGCTCGGAAATGAAATCGGATTTGCAAAAAGTATCGATGCGGACGCACTTCATCCGCACCAGATTTTTGTTAATCAGGAGCTTGTTGATGCTGCCCACGAAAACGGAATTATGGTTAATCCCTGGACAGTAAACAAAGAAAAGGATATCATCAAGCTTGTTAATATGGGTGTTGACGGCGTTATTACCGATGTTCCGAATATTGCAAAGAGAATAATTGAATCGTTATAAAAATTCAAGTGGCTACCTTTTTTGTACCCTCCATCAGGAAGTTACCAAAAGTCAGCTCTTGCAGTAAAACTTAATAACTGTTATCTGAACGGTATAGCTCCGGCTATGCCGTTTTTACTTTATGTTTTTTTGTGTGATATTGATATGTTTCTTCTTGTTTTTTAGCGGAGAACATTTTAATTATCAAAGTATAAAAAACGTGATTTTGTTTATCATAATCAGGAGTGGAGGATTTGATTATGATAACAATAGGTTTTTATGATGCAAAGCCGTATGATATAGAATATTTCAATCTGATAAATGAGCAGTACGGCTTTAAAATTAAATATATTGAAGCAAAGCTTAATGAAAATACAGCTATGCTTTCATGTGACTGCGATGCTGTATGTGCTTTTGTCAGTGATGATGTATCGGCTGAGGTTATAGACAAACTTTGTTCCTGCGGGGTGAAGCTTATTGCGATGCGTTGTGCCGGTTATAATAACGTCGATGTTAAATATGCTGAAAATAAAATTCATGTTGTAAGAGTTCCTGCGTATTCTCCCTATGCCGTGGCGGAACACGCGATGGCGATGCTTCTTACCCTTAACAGAAGAACGCACAAAGCTTTCTTAAGAACACGTGATTTTAACTTCAGCCTTAACGGGTTGACGGGTTTTGATCTTCATTCTAAAACTGTCGGTGTAATCGGTACGGGTAATATCGGCAGTGTTTTTATCGATATCTGCAAAGGCTTCAGAATGAAGGTGCTTGCATATGATGTTGATAAAAAATTAAGTGATGTCGAATACGTTGATATTGATACTCTCTTCAGAAAGTCAGATATTATATCTCTTCACTGTCCGTTGAATCACAGTACCTATCATATGATTGATAAAAACAGCATTTCAAAAATGAAGAAGAATGTTTTTATAATCAATACTTCGCGCGGTGCATTGATTAACAGTGAGGATTTGCTTGAAGCTTTGCTCAGCGAAAGGGTGGGCGGTGCCTGCCTTGATGTTTACGAAGAAGAAGTCAATCTGTTTTATGAAGACAACTCTGAAACAATTATAAAGGATGAAATTCTTACCCGACTGATCGGCCTTCCTAATGTAATTGTAACTTCACATCAGGGCTTTCTCACTCGTGAAGCTCTTACAAATATCGCATCAACAACTCTTGAAAATATCAGCGAATTTTTTATGGAAGGCAGTTTACCGAACAAAATTCAGTATAAATCGATAAAAAGTTGAAAAAACAAGGGTAAAGTACCGAATAAGGGACTAAAAATCCGAAAAATAACGAACATTTGTGTTGACAAATTAAATTTATCTGCTATAATAGTACTCGTAAAGAACAAATGTTCACAAAATGTTCGGTAAGTATTCGGAGGTAATTATTATGACATTAGCATTTGCAATTAAAGTTATTCTTTCAGTTATCGCAGTTTTATTTGTATCATACGGCTTGCTTCATGAGGACAAGGTTGTTGCTTTTGAAGATGCAATTATTAGACTTATCAAGAAAAAGATTTATCTTCACAAGCGTCGCAAGGCTCTTGAAAAAAGACGTCAGCAGGGGAGAGTTACAGCCAATCCCGTTCGTGCGCAGTATGAAACACCCGTCAGAAGACAGGCTCCATCGGTTGAGAGAAGAAGAGTTGCCTGACAATATAATAAAATTCAAGCGGTGAGCTCAGTTGAGTTCACCGCTTTTTCTGTGTTGTAAATTATGAAAGGCTGATATCGATATCGTATTCGGGAATATATTTGCCCTGAGCGAAATCTCTTGCTCTGAAAAGAACGTGGTTGTCATAAGCTTCAATCATAAATCCGATACCTGCGTTATTGTAATCGCCGTCTTTGTTTACAATTGTTGTTGACGGAAGATTTATTGAATGGAAGTTATCGATTTTCTGGTATGTGTACTGGCCGATACCTGTGTGAAGGTGACCTGTGATCATAATAACGTTTTCATATTTGTTAAGGATTGCCTTGATTTCATCTGATTGTTCACCGATTGTACCTGCTCTGTCATCAGGACTGTTCCATGTATCGGGAAGACCGTGTGTGTCTTTAAGCGACTGATGGCAAACAACGAATGCGGGTTTTCCGTTTGCTGTTGCAGAAGCAAGTTCAGAATCAAGCCAGCTGAGCTGTTCCGGACTGATATATGATTCTTCAAATTCAGCTTTGTCTGTGCCGAGGATGATAAATTTGTATCCGTTTACATCATATGTATAGCTCAACGAATCAGTTGTGAAGTCGCTTCCATAAGCTTGATTGAGTTCGTTTGTGAAGGCAGTAAAGCGGTTAACAACCTGCTTGTAACTTCTGAGTCTTGTGTCATGATTGCCGATTGCAAAAATTGCACCGTTAACATTTGCACTTGAAAGCTTTTCTGCAATGTACTCATATTCACAAGCAAGTCCGTTTTCAGCGATATCGCCGGCAATAAGAAGAGCGTCAACGCCTTCGCCTGCATTTGAAAGGTCTTCGCAAGCAGCGTTAAACGGCTGGAATCTCTTTGCCATATAGTTTGAAAACTGCGGGTCAGCCCATGCAACAACTGTCATATTTGCACCGTTTTCAGCGTTACCTTCGATAAGGTCTGTTGTTGGCGGTGCAATATAGGGTGTAAATGCGAATACGAGGCTGATAAAAGCTACGAGCATCTTGTAGCCTAACTGTGTAAAAAATTCAACCATTAAAATACATCTCCTTAACTGATTTGCAACTATTCTAACATTATTGGTCTGTTTTTGTCAATCAGATTAATCATATGTTATGTATAATTTTTATTGTAAATATATTTGACTACAAATTAAAACTAAGATATAATATTTTAAACAGTCAGAAAAGGAGCGATATTTATGTATGATTTTCAGAAAGTATTCGGCATAGAAGAAAATGCAGAATGCTTTGAAAAGTGTTCGGTAACCTACGGTTCAGTCAGAATCAGTATTCTTACGGATTACCTTATCCGTATTGAAACACAGAAAGATAAAAAATTCTGTGACTATGCAACACAGGCTGTCCTTAACAGAAAGCTTGATAAGGTTAATTACACTGTGTATAAGCGTGCGGATTCAATTATTATTGAAACTGCAAAAACTCGTTTTGTTGTCGGCTATCCCTCTGGTAAGCTTCTTAAGGTAATGCTTGATGACGGCAGAGTTATTACTGATTTTGTATCGGGAAATCTTAAGGGAACAAGACGTACTCTTGACCTTACTGCAACACAGGTTAAAATCGGTGACGGTGTAATTTCAAAAGACGGCGTTGCTTTGATTGACGACAGCGAAACGCTCCTGCTTCTTGCTGACGGTACGGTAAAACCACGTAAAGAAATCCTCGGCAGAGAGAAGAACGGTAAAGATGAATATTGCTTTGCTTACGGCTATGACTATAACAAAGCCGTTGCTGATTACTACAGATTGACAGGTATGACTCCTCTTATTCCGCGTTTTGTACTCGGCAACTGGTGGAGCAGATACAAGGCATATACTCAGGACGAATACCTTACGCTTATGAAGCGTTTTGAGGCTGAAAAAATTCCAATCACGGTTGCTACTGTTGATATGGACTGGCATTGGGTTAAAATAGGCGAAAAGTTCGGCAAAGAAACAACAGTTTTTGAAAAGCCGAAGAATCCCGTTCGTTATGTACGCGGAAGTTATATGATTCCGGGTTGGACGGGCTACAGCTGGAATACTGACCTTTTCCCTGATTATAAGCAGTTCCTCAAGGATCTTCAGGATATGAACCTTAAGGTAACACTGAACCTTCATCCTGCTGCAGGTGTTGCACACTTTGAGGATATGTATGAAGAGTTTGCTGAGTATATGGGTATTGATCCTGCAACGAAACAGCGAATTGAATTTGATATGACCGATAAGAAGTTCATAGAAGGTTATTTCAGATTCCTTCATCACAAGTATGAAGAAGAAGGTGTTGACTTCTGGTGGATGGACTGGCAGCAGGGCAATAAGACGAAGGTTGAAGGTCTTGATCCTCTCTGGGCACTTAACCATTATCACAGTCTTGACCTTGCACGTGACGGAAAGCGACCGCTTATTCTTTCAAGATACGCAGGTTACGGTTCACACAGATATCCTCTCGGCTTCTCGGGTGATACTGCAGTTCTCTGGTCTGCTCTTAAGTTCCAGCCGTATTTCACAGCTACTGCTTCAAATATCGGTTATTCATGGTGGAGCCACGATATCGGCGGTCATCTTTCAGGTGTGCGTGATGATGAGCTTTATCTCCGTTGGGTGCAGTTCGGCGTTTTCAGCCCGATTCTCAGACTTCATTCAACACAGAATGAGTATCTCGGAAAAGAGCCGTGGAAGTTCAGCAAATCAACTGAAATTCTCACCAAGGAATTCTTAAGACTTCGTCACAAGCTTATTCCTTATATTTACACCGCAAACCACCTTACACATACAAAGGGTATCCCTCTTATGAAGCCGATGTATTACGATTATCCGCATAATGCTGACGCTTACGAGGCAAAGAATGAATACATGTTCGGTTCTGAGCTTATAGTTGCTCCGATTACTGAAAAGACATCCGAAAAGACAAATACAGCAACTGCATATGTTTGGTTGCCGGAGGGAAGATACACCGATATCTTTAACGGAAGAATCTATAACGGCGGTAAGGTTATCCCGATGTCAAGAGATATGAGCTCGATTCCCGTTCTTGCAAAAGCAGGCGCAATTATTCCGCTTTCTGATGATGGTGAAAGCAATAACTGGAAGAATCCCGAAAAGCTCGAAATTCTTATTTATCGCGGTAACGGCAGTTATAGTCTTTATGAAGATGACGGCGAAACAAATGCGTACAAGGACGGATGCTTTGCTGAAACAACATACACGGTAGCTGAAACTGACGGTAATATTATCTTCAATATTTCGGCTGTTCAGGGCGATACCACAGTTGTTCCGCAGAAACGTACATACAAGCTTTCTTTCAAGGATGTAGTTGATGCATCTGCAATTAAGGTTACGGCGAATTCAAAAGAAAAGAAGTTCGTTTCAACAGTGGAGAACGGAACACTTACAGTTATAGTTGACGGAATCAAACCGAAGGATAAGGTTGAAGTAGTTCTTGAAAATGTTTCGGTATTGAAGAATGCAGAAAAGAAAGAGTTTATTGCTGATCTTCTTTCCAAAAAGCAGGGATTCAATACAATCAAGTCAATCTATTACGCAGGTTGCCATAAAAACGGCTTCAAGGGCAGATTGATAAAGGATAAGACCCTCAAAGCTCAGGTTGAAGAAATTGAAGCGTTAGAATAAAAGTTTTTAATGCGGGGGACAGGGAGCCCTGTCCTCTTAGGTGTATTGTTCGTAGCAAAGTATTAATTTTGTAGGAGAATAGTTATGTTTAAGTTGAAAAAGAAAACGACTTCTGAAGATAAACCGAAAAAGAAGAAGATTAAGTGGATACTGCTCGTTATTGCAATTCTGTTATTTTTTATAATTATCGGATCAGGTGACAACGATGACGGAATCCCTACACTTGAAGATGAATTGTCGGATTATATTGAGCCTTACTCACAGAAACAGCAGAACGGTGTGACAATGAAATGGTATAAGATATCGAAGGAAGGCTTGTCCGAAATTAAAGATTACGTCGAATTGCTTTGCGATGAACATGAATTTAAAACCGTTGACGGCAAGGATAATGATTATTATCTTTATCATGAAAATGATGACAAGATAGGGGTTCTGTACACTGATAACGGGAATCAGGAGTATCATCTCAGAATCGGAATCCCGACGGAGGATGAAGAACAGAGTTTAATCAGCTTTATCTATGTTGATGGTTTGTTTGAGGAAACAGAAAAATCTTCTTCAGATGCCGACGAAAAAGATAAGATAAAAAATCAAGGAAAAGAAGTTGTTCTTGCATCAGAAGTAAATATGGATGTATCTGCAGGGCAGAAGCAAGACAAGAATTCTGTGAAATTTCAGTCGGTTTTCGATTACTTTTATCCTACATTCAGTTTTGAGGATGCCGTTCTGACTGATGATGGTATGTGGCAGCGGTTCGAAGGTTCGGAAAAAGATATAGGGCTATTCAAGGAATATGTTGAATTCCTGTGTGCAGATGGTATGAATTTCACTCAGAAGAATCATCGTTTGATTGATTTGAGAGGCGTATACACTGCTATAGTACAGGAAGAAACAGTTTGGGGATTGTCTTATACGGGTACCGCTTCTGTTGAAGAACCGTGCTACAGTGTGTTATTCAGCAATTCTGAAAGATTTGCAATTACGATAGGATACACAATTGACGCCGGAAAATTAAAAGGTTATATTTATTGGTCACCGGATCTTGAACCATGTGATTTAGGTTTCCGAAGCGGCGGAAAAACTGTCAGCCCGATTCCCGGCGGCAAATCTGCTCTTACAGGTCTTGTAAAAACAGCTGACGGCAAATTTAAAACA
This sequence comes from Acutalibacteraceae bacterium, assembly GCA_045533625.1. Taxonomy (GTDB): domain Bacteria; phylum Bacillota; class Clostridia; order Oscillospirales; family Acutalibacteraceae; genus CAG-488. The sequence continues at coordinate 14,778 of JAZSID010000072.1, forward strand.
GCGGACGGAAGATTTTCTGCAAATCTGAATGAGGTGGTTTTACTTGAAAATGGTAAGACTACGAAAGGTAAACTTGAATATCGTGATTCTTCTCCCGATTTAATCAGGATATATGACAGTATGGATAATAAGAAATTGACGGTCATTTTCCCTGCTTCTGATACCCAGAAAGCGGGAACAATTTACGGACTCTCTAATCTTATTCAACGTACGCAGTACACATCGGTAGTTGATCCTTTTGTTAATATAGACGAAAAACCAATTGTGTATCAGTTTGCTGATACAAAGTGGATTACTGCAACCGCCACCAAATCTCCGTGTAAAGATATGACGATGAGAATAATGTATTATAATAAAGCGGAACAGATAGCTGTTTATTATATTTACACTTATTTTACGGAAGAAACCGAAGCTTTTTGTGTTGTTGATTTGAGTAAGGCAATCACAAATGAGTCACAGAATTCTTCGGGCGGCGATTTAAATTTGAATTTAAACTCGAACTCGGGTTCCGGCAACAGTTCACAATCTGTTCTTGACTGTATATCCTGTAACGGTTCTCGCCTGTGTCAGGAGTGTGGTGGCAGCGGATTTTTGTGGAGCTCTGCAGCCGATACAAAAAATCGTGATTGTCCTAAGTGTATTTTAAATAAAGGCAAGTGTTCAACCTGCGGGGGCTCGGGTAAACGATAAAAGAGCAATAGGATAAAAGTATAGGGGACGTAGATGTTTCCCGGCTCTAAAAACTAAATCCCATGGGGTAGCCACTCCCCATGGGTAATTCAAAATCAAATATCATTCAAAGCGTAGGCACCCTCCCGGGTGCTTTCTTTTCGTTCAGATAACTATATACAGATTCTATTTACAAACAACGCAAACATTTGTTCGCAAAATCTTTCAAAACTGTTTACATTTAAAATTTTTTGAGTTATAATAAGCACATCTATGTGCGAGGTGATATTATGAAAAAGATTCTTGTTGTAGTTGATATGCAGAAAGATTTTGTCGACGGTGCACTCGGCACGGCTGAAGCTGTTCAGATTGTCGGAAATGTTGTTGAAAAAATCAACGGCTTTGACGGCGAAATCATCGTGACATACGATACCCATTATGAAAATTATCTTAATACAGCAGAGGGTGAAAAGCTGCCTGTTGAGCATTGCATCAAGGGTACTGCAGGCTGGAATCTTGATTCAGAAGTACAGTCTGCACTTGAGAACAAAAAATATTGCACGGTTGAAAAACTTACCTTCGGCTCGGTTGAATTACCGTCTATTGTCGGTGAAATAACAAAAGGTGAAGAGTTTTCAATTGAGCTTGTCGGCTTGTGTACCGATATCTGCGTGGTTTCAAATGCATTGATTTTAAAGGCAAGTTACCCCGAAGTGTCGATATCGGTTGACTCTTCCTGCTGTGCAGGTGTAACTCCCGAAACTCACGAAGCGGCACTGACTACAATGAAAATGTGTCAGATTAACGTAATATAAAAGACTGAAAAAGGAGGTTTTGCTGTGGACAAGTTCAGATTGGTGTCGTCGTATAAGCCTATGGGTGACCAGCCTGAAGCTATTGATGCACTCGTTGACGGAATCAACAAAGGCTATGATGAACAGACTCTGCTCGGTGTAACCGGCTCCGGCAAGACCTTCACAATGGCTAATATAATTGAACGTGTTAACAGACCGACGCTGGTTCTTGCACACAACAAAACACTTGCTGCACAGCTTTGCAGTGAATTTAAAGAGTTCTTCCCTGATAATGCAGTTGAGTATTTTGTTTCATATTATGACTACTATCAGCCTGAGGCTTATATTCCCACTACAGATACCTACATCGAAAAGGATTCTGCAATCAATGATGAGATAGATAAATTGCGTCATTCTGCAACATCAGCGTTGTCAGAAAGACGTGATGTTATTATCGTTGCGAGTGTTTCGTGTATATACAGCCTTGGTGACCCGATTGATTACAGAAATATGGTTATCTCCCTGCGTACGGGTATGGAGAAGAACCGTGATGAACTTATCAGGAAGCTGGTTGAAATACAGTACGAAAGAAACGATATCGGCTTTGCACGAAACAAGTTCAGGGTAAGGGGAGACGTTGTTGAAGTTTTCCCTGTTTACTCAAATGAAAATGCAATCAGAATCGAATTTTTCGGCGATGAAATAGACAGAATCAGTGAGATTAATGCGCTCACGGGTGAAGTGAAAAATGTTATTTCGCACGTTGCGATTTATCCTGCATCCCATTATGTTGTTTCTCCCGATAAAATGGAAAGATGTATTAAAACCATATATGAAGAGATGCTTGAAAGAGTGAATTACTTTCAGTCAGAAGGTAAGTTGCTTGAAGCGCAGCGTATTATGGAGAGAACGAATAACGATATAGAAATGCTGAGGGAAACAGGTTTCTGTAAGGGTATTGAGAATTATTCTGCTATTATGTCGGACAGAAAACCGGGTGAGCCTCCGTTTACTCTTCTTGATTATTTCCCCGATGATTTTCTGCTCTTTGTTGACGAATCGCACGTAACGTTGCCGCAGGTAAGGGGTATGTACGGTGGTGACCGTTCAAGGAAGGAAAGCCTTATCAACTTCGGCTTCAGGCTTCCTTCAGCGTTCGATAACAGACCGCTTACTTTTGACGAGTTTTACGGTAAGATAGGTCAGAAAATTTTTGTCAGTGCAACTCCGGGTGAGCTTGAAAAGAGCAAGAGTACACGTATCGCCGAGCAGGTAATCCGACCGACAGGCTTGCTTGACCCGCAGATAAGCGTGCGACCGACTGACGGACAGATTGATGACCTTATTTCCGAAATTAACTTAAGAATTGAACGAAAAGAAAAGGTGCTTGTGACAACTCTTACAAAGAAGATGGCAGAGGACCTTACAGAATATATTGAAAATCTCGGCATCGGTGTGCGATATATGCACTATGATGTTGATACCATTGAACGAATGAAAATAATCCGTGACCTTCGTCTTGGTGAGTTTGATGTGCTTGTAGGTATAAATCTTCTGCGTGAAGGTCTTGATATTCCCGAAGTGTCACTTGTTGCAATCCTTGATGCTGATAAAGAAGGTTTCCTTCGAAGTGAAACCTCGCTTATACAGACAATCGGACGAGCCGCACGAAACGCAAACGGCACGGTTATTATGTATGCCGATTCTGTTACTCCTTCAATGGAACGAGCCATAAAAGAGACTCAGAGACGCCGTGAGAAACAGGAATCGTACAACAATAAACACGGAATTATACCTGAAACAATCCGTAAGGATGTCCGCGATGTGCTTGAGATTTCTTCGAAAACTGAACAGAAATCAAGAAAGCAGATGTCACGTGCTGAAAGAGAAATTCTTATTAAACAGCTTACGGCTGAAATGAAGGCTGCGGCTAAGATTCTTGAATTTGAACACGCAGCTTACTTAAGAGATAAGATTGAAAAATTAAGAGAGGGCAAATAATGCAACAGAAAAACATTGTTGTCAAAGGAGCAAGAGAACACAACCTTAAAAATGTTGATGTGTCTGTGCCGAGAGATAAATTTATCGTTTTTACGGGTTTATCGGGCTCAGGCAAGTCTTCGCTTGCTTTTGATACCATATATGCCGAAGGCCAAAGACGTTACGTTGAATCGCTTTCATCCTATGCAAGGCAGTTCCTCGGACAGATGGAAAAGCTGCGTGTTGATTATATTGAGCGTCTTTCACCGGCAATTTCAATTGACCAGAAAACAACGTCAAAAAATCCGCGTTCCACTGTCGGTACGGTTACGGAGATTTATGACTACCTCCGTCTGCTTTATGCAAGGGTAGGTGTGCCTCACTGTCCACTGCGGAAGGGAAATCAGCCGACAGAGCGTTGATACAATCGTTGACAGAATCCTTACGCTTGAAGAGGGAACAAGGATTCAGATAATGTCACCGATTGTTATGGGAAGAAAAGGTGAGTATGTCAAAGAACTCGAAAATGCAAGAAAAAGCGGTTTTGTACGTGCACGTGTTGACGGTATAACATATGACCTTTCCGAAAAAATCCCGATGGAAAAGAATAAAAAACATAACATCGAGATCATTGTTGACAGACTTGTTATAAAAAATGAGATTAAATCACGTCTTACAGATTCGGTAGAAACTGCGACCAATCTTTCAAACGGACTTCTTATTGTTGATGTTATCGGCGGCGAAGAACAGCTTTATTCACAGAATTATGCTTGTCCCGAACACGGAGTGAGCATTGAAGAGCTTTCACCGAGAATGTTCAGCTTCAACAATCCCTACGGTGCATGTCCAAAATGTGCAGGTCTCGGTGTTTTTATGAAAATCAACGAAGATCTTATTGTGCCGGATAAAAAGCTTTCTGTCCGTGAGGGTGCAATCAAGGCTTCAGGCTGGAATGTTTCAGATAATGGCGGTTCAATTGCACAGATGTATTTTGAAGGGCTTGCCGAGCATTACGGCTTTTCACTTGATGTACCGTACAAGGATTTACCTAAGGAAGCGAAGAATATTCTTATGCACGGCACAAACGGTAAGAAAATCAAGCTTCATCGAAAGACCGCTTACGGTGAAGGATCTTATCTGACGGATTTTGAAGGTGTTGTAAATAACCTTGAAAGACGTTACAATGAATCAACAAGTGAATATTCAAGGGGCGAAATAGAGCAGCTTATGACCGTTGAGGATTGTCCTGAATGCGGAGGTACACGACTGAAAAAAGAAAGCTTGTGTGTTACGGTTTCAGGAATAAATATCCACGAATTTTCAAAAAAATCAATCAAGGATGCAATAGCTTTCCTTGATTCAATGAAGCTCAATGAACGTGACCTGATGATTGCTGAGCCGATTCTTAAAGAAATCAGAAGCAGGATGAGCTTTCTTGCAAGTGTCGGACTTGAGTATCTTACACTGACACGTTCCTCGGGAACTTTATCGGGCGGCGAAAGTCAGCGAATCCGTCTTGCGACGCAGATTGGTTCATCTTTGATGGGTGTGCTCTATATTCTTGATGAGCCGAGTATCGGTCTGCATCAGAAGGATAATGCAAAGCTTCTTGAAACACTCAAGCATCTGCGTGATATCGGTAACACACTCATTGTTGTTGAACACGATGAAGAAACAATGGAATCAGCCGATTATATTGTAGATATAGGTCCGGGCGCGGGTATTCACGGCGGTGAAATTGTCTGCGCAGGTACGGTTGACGATATCAAAAATTGCGATAAATCCGTAACAGGACAGTATCTCAGCGGAAAGAAAAAAATTCCCGTACCCGAAAAAAGACGTGAAGGCAACGGGAAATATCTTGAGATTATAAATGCACAGGAAAACAACCTGAAAAATGTTGATGTTAAACTTCCGTTAGGCAAATTTATCTGCGTAACAGGCGTGTCGGGTTCGGGTAAATCCTCGCTTGTCAACGAGATTATTTATAAACGCCTTGCAAACGAACTCAACGGTGCAAAGAAATTCCCGGGCAAGCATGAGGATATGCTTGGAGTTGAAAACCTTGACAAGGTTATTGATATTGATCAGGCTCCGATAGGAAGGACGCCGCGTTCAAATCCTGCGACATATACTGGTGTTTTCAATGATATCCGTGAACTTTTTGCACTTACAACAGAATCAAAGGCAAAAGGCTATAAAGCAAACAGATTCTCTTTCAATGTTAAAGGCGGTCGTTGTGAGGCTTGTCAGGGAGACGGTATTGTAAAGATTGAAATGCACTTCCTGCCTGATATTTATGTTCCTTGTGATGTCTGCCACGGAAACAGATATAACAGAGAAACGCTTGAGGTTAAATACAAAGGCAAGAATATTTACGATGTGCTTGAAATGACAGTTGAAGAAGCTGTCGAATTCTTCTCTGCCGTGCCCAAAATCCGTAAAAAGCTGAATACTCTTTACGAAGTCGGTCTTGGTTATGTGAAGCTCGGACAGTCCGCAACAACACTGTCGGGCGGTGAGGCGCAGAGAGTGAAACTTGCTACCGAGCTTGCAAAAACATCGACGGGAAAAACAATTTATATCCTGGATGAGCCGACAACGGGACTTCATACAGCCGATGTACACAGGTTGATTGATGTACTTCAGCGTCTTGTCGATAAAGGAAATACGGTGCTTGTTATTGAGCATAATCTTGATGTTATAAAAACAGCTGACCATATAATTGACCTCGGACCTGACGGGGGAGATAAGGGCGGCGAAATTGTTGCAACAGGTACTCCTGAAGAAGTGGCAAAAGTCAAGGGCTCTTATACAGGTGAATATATTAATAAAGTGCTATAAAAATAACGCCGCAGATTTTTAAGTCTGTGGCGTTCCTTTTATTATATTTTTCAGTAAATCATCAAAGGCTTCATCATTCTTCGCGTTGTTACCGCCTGAATTTGTTTTGTTGGGTCTGTCATAGCAGGTGGTTATGTCCTGACCTTCATAGTAATCGGCACTTCCGGTAAGTTTTTCAAGCTCGGAGAAGAAATTATCAATATAGTTGAATGAGTCTGAATCATCCGATATTTTTTCGTTTGTTTCGGGAAGAACAAATTTAATTTCTTCTTCAAAAGTCTCGGGTGATTCAGAGTTTTCAGGGATATTTGCAGAAGCTTCAGCTTCGGTTGAGTATTCATTATCTTCTTCGTCAGCAAGATTTATGATCTCTGAAGAAATTTTATCGGCATTTGTGCCTATAATAGCTATCTCCTCGTTCAGCGAAGAAATCCTGGACATAATTCTATCGAATTGTTCGTTGTTGTTTTTAACTGTTTGTTTTGTTTCGTTAATATATTTTTTAGCTTCGGTTTTTGCGTTTTCGATGATTTTGTCAGCCTCACTCAAACTCTCAAATCCGTCAGCCTGTGCTGATGTTGAATTAAAATCTTCAAGACTTCGTAATTCTTCATTCAGACTTTTTATCTTACGGTCTTTTTCTTCAATTTTTTCAAGCAAAGCTTTGATTCTGTTTCTGGTGGCTTCAATTTCGTCCTGTACGCCGGGCTCGGCACACTGTGACTGCAAATGTGCGAGGTAATCAATGACCTGACGTCTGTCAAATCCACCGAAGATATTCTTTTTTATGATGAATTCTTTACTCATGGTCATTTCTCCGCAAATTATTTAATTCATATTATCACATTTTTTTATTCTTTTCAACAAAAACATAATTTATTGCATAATTATTGTATTTATGGTATACTTTTAACAGATAAAATTTTGAGGTGTATTTATGCTTGTTTATACTTGTGAACAGATGCGCGTAATTGAAGAAAATGCCGATGTTAACGGGCTCTCTTATGTGCAGATGATGGAAAATGCAGGTAACGGTTGTGCGGATAAAATTCATTCCGTTGTCAGTGGTCTCGGCGGTGTCGCGAAGAGTGCGGCAATTATCTGTGGCTCGGGAAGAAACGGTGGCGACGGATACGTTATTGCACGTAATCTTTGTGAAAGAGGATATTCCGTTCAGCTTATCCTTGCTGACGGTTTTCCTACGGCATATGAATCAAAGATGATGTATTCGTATCTTGAAGATAAGCCTGTTACTGTTACTGATCTTGCAGAAAATTATCAGGCGTGTGTTTCTGCGTGTCTCGCCTCAAATGCTATTGTAGACTGTGTTTACGGTATCGGTTTTCACGGTCAGCTTAATGAACTGATTGCAGGATTTTTTAAGGATATTGCAAAATCAAAGGCTAAAAAGTTTTCGGTTGATATTCCGAGCGGACTTGAAGGAAATAACGGAGAGATCAATTCTGAATTTTTTAAAACGGATTATACGCTTGCGATTACTTGCTATAAGCCTGTGCATATTCTTAAACCGGCATGTGAAAAATGCGGTATTGTAAAGCTTATCGATATAGGAATTGCGAAAGAATCGTATGAGGCTGTCGGCTCAGAGATTATCATATCTGCCGACAATAAAGAAATTAAAAGATTTTTCAGCTTAAGACGTTCGGACTCACATAAAGGTGATTTCGGAAAGCTCCTTTCGGTTGCAGGCTCTAAAGATATGCAGGGTGCTGCGGTTATGGCTGCAAGTGCTGCAGTAAACAGCGGTGTGGGGCTGGTCAGAGCTGTTTTTCCCGATGCAGCTTATGCTCCGATTGCTTCAAAGCTCACTGAACCTCTCACGCTTGCTATGCAGTCAACACCCGAAGGTTATCTCAGCTTCAGAAATGCTGAAAGAATAATTAATCTTGTAAATGATTCAACAGCAACACTTCTTGGTTGCGGTCTCGGTTTCTGCGAAGACACGGTAAAGCTTGTTGAAGCAATACTTATGAACACAGAAAAGCCCATAATTCTTGATGCGGATGGAATAAATGCTGTAAGTTTAAATACAAATATACTGAAAGAAACTAAAGCTCCGCTTATTCTTACACCGCATATCGGAGAAATGTCACGCCTGACCGGTCTGAGTATCGAAGAAATTGAGAAAAACAGGGTGAAGATTGCAAAGGAGTTTGCCTCTGAATATAACTGTATTCTTGTGCTTAAGGGTGCGAACACGGTTGTTGCTGCTCCTAAAGGAACTGTTTACATAAACAATACAGGTAACGCAGGTATGGCAACAGGCGGCTCGGGCGATGTTCTTGCAGGTATTATTGCTTCGTTTGTCTGTCAGTCAATGGGTCTGCATTCTGCAACCATTGCAGGTGTTTATATACACGGACTCTGCGGCGATGTTGTAAGAGAAAAATATTCTATGCTTGGTGTTACACCGACTAAAATGATTGATGAATTGGCTGAAGTTCTTTCAAATTTTGAAGAATAGGCTTGTGAGATTAATGAAAAAGCTTTTTTGTGCTGTTTTGTCGGTTTTTATACTTTCTTCATGTAATCGGGTTGATTTTCAACCCGATTTTCCTGTTTGTCCTGAAGGGCAGATTGAGGTTACCTATAATGAAACAGATTATACAGCTGATTTGATTTTTGAAAAAGATGTTCTGAATATCAGAGTTGTTAAACCTGAAGCTTTGAATGGTTTTGAAATAACAGTCAGTCCAGAAGAGATAATTGTTATGAATGATTCCCTGGCGCTGAAATATGATAAGGAGAAATCGGAGAAACTTTTTCCGATTTTACAAATTTACGATGTTTTAATACAACTTAACAGTTTAAAACCTGTGTTTAATGATAACAACGGAAATCTTGTTGCGCAATTTGATGTTAATCAAAACGAATGTTATGTAATGTTAGACAAACAAAGTGAAAAACTTTTAAAAATTGAATACAAAGGTTTAGTGTTTAATTTTATTACCTGATTTGTTTCACTATAGATTTATTTGAATATATTATACTGTCAGCTTTATTTTTCTCCCCGTGATTAAAGATGATTATTCTGCCTGATGGTTGGCAAATATAATATTGACAAAAAATTTCAGGAGTGATTCAAATGACGATAAAACGGGGAGATATCTATTATGCAGATTTAAGTCCTGTTGTCGGCTCTGAACAAGGTGGCGTGAGACCGGTACTTATTGTTCAGAATGATGTAGGAAATAAATACAGCCCGACGGTTATTGCTGCGGCTATAACGAGTCAGCGTTACAAGACAAACCTTCCTACACATATTCAGGTAGATGCAGAAGATTGCGGACTTTCGAAAGATTCAATTGTATTACTGGAACAGGTCCGCACAATCGATAAAAGACGCCTGAAAGAGAAAATGGGCAACCTACATGAACCTGATATGGCAAGGGTAAACAGAGCATTATCGGTAAGCCTCGGTATATTAAGTTAAAAAGAAACTGCACTGAGATTAAATCAGTGCAGTTTTTGTTTATAATGTTTGGTTTTCAAATTCACGGACAAACCAAACGTCCTTGACTTCGAAACATCTGCCGTTGAGATACTCAAGCTGCCCGGCTTCGTTATCAAAATTAAAAATCAGCTTGTAAGAATAAAGAAACTGCTTTTTGTAGCCGAAGTCTTTGTTGAGTTTGTTTGTGCCGTATTTTCCGTCGCCGAGCAACGGATGTCCTATAGAGGCAAAATGAGCGCGGATCTGGTGCGTTCGTCCGGTAAGGAGTTCTACCTCCACAAGGCTGAGATCGTTCTTTAAATCCTTGCTCAGGGCTTTATATTTTGTTTTTATCTCTTTAGAACCGTCGGTCGGTTTCTTTGTGACCTTAACAATATTCTTCTTTTCGTCTTTAGTGAGATAGCCTTCAAGAAGTCCGCTGTCTCGCTCAAGTACTCCGTGAACAACACAAAGGTAGAATTTGCGAAGATTTCTTCGTTTCATCTGTGCATTCATAATGCGAAGACTTTCAGCGTTTTTTGCCGCAATTACTATACCACCCGTATTTCTGTCAATACGGTTAACAAGAGCAGGCGTAAAGGACGTTTCGTCATCAGGTCTGTATTCACCCTTATCGTAAAGATATCTCTTTAAACGGGTTATGAGAGTATCTATGTACTCTCTGTCGTCAGGATGACAAAGAAGACCTGTTTTCTTGTTGAGAAGAACAATGTTTTCATCTTCGTAAATAATGTCGAGATTTTTTGAAGCTCCCATAAAATCATATCTTGTTTCGGGTTTTACAAAAAACTCATCATTTATGTACATATCAACAATATCGCCTACCTTGAGCATCGTGGATATTTCAGCCCGTTTTCGGTTAACCTTGATTCTCTTGATTCTTATGTATTTGTACATAAGCGTCTGGGGCAGATTCGGAAGACTTTTTCTTATAAACTTGTCAAGACGCTGATTTGCATCATTAGATTTAATTTCAAAACTTTTCATATCGTCAGTTCTTAAAGCTGTGAATCGGAGCAGGAATGCGTCCGCCGCGGTCGATGAATTTGTTGCAATCAAATTCGTTGACCTTCATTATGGGAGCGTAACCTAAAAGACCGCCGAATTCAACTGTTTCTCCAATTTCTTTGCCGAAAACGGGGATGATACGTACTGCAGTTGTTTTCTGGTTAATCATACCGATTGCCATTTCGTCGGCAATTATGCCCGAAATTGTGGATGCCTTTGTGTTTCCGGGAATTGCAATCATATCAAGACCTACGGAGCAGACACAGGTCATAGCCTCGAGTTTTTCAAGTGTGAGGGCACCTGCATTTACGGCATCAATCATTCCCTGATCTTCAGAAACGGGGATAAATGCACCCGAAAGTCCTCCGACATACGATGAAGCCATAATACCGCCTTTTTTAACCTGATCGTTAAGTAAGGCAAGTGCAGCTGTTGTGCCCGGTGCGCCGACTTTTTCAAGACCCATTTCTTCTAAAATTTCTGCAACACTGTCACCGATAGCCGGGGTAGGAGCAAGAGAAAGGTCAATGATTCCGAACGGAACATCAAGTCTGCGTGATGCTTCCTGTGCGACGAGTTGGCCGACTCTTGTAACCTTGAACGCAGTTTTCTTGATTGTTTCGCAAAGCGTACCGAAGCTTTGTCCTTTTACTTCAGCGATAGCTCTTTTAACAACGCCCGGTCCGCTTACGCCGACATTGATAATTGTATCGGCCTCCGTAACGCCGTGAAAAGCACCTGCCATAAACGGGTTGTCATCCGGCGCGTTACAGAACACAACGAATTTTGCACATCCGATTGAACCGTTATCCTTTGTTAGTTCTGCGGCTTCAACGATTTTTTCGCCGATAAGCTTAACGGCATCCATATCTATTCCTGTTTTTGTTGATCCTACGTTAACGGAACTGCAAACTCTCTGGGTTGAGGCAAGAGCCTTGGGAATTGACTCAATAAGAAGCTTGTCTGAGGGTGTCATACCCTTTGAAACAAGAGCCGAAAAACCGCCGATAAAGTTTACACCGATTGTGTCAGCTGCACGGTCAAGTGTTTTGGCTATTGAAACATAGTCGTCAATTTCTTTGCAGCAGGATGCACCTATAAGTGCGATCGGAGTGACAGAAACTCTCTTATTAACAATAGGAATACCGAAATCAAGCTCAATATCCTTGCCGACTTTTACAAGATCTTTTGCCTTGGTGGTTATTTTGTTGTAGATGTTTTCACACGTTTTTTCAACAGAGTCAGAGCAACAGTCAAGCAGGCTGATGCCCATTGTGATTGTTCTGACGTCGAGGTTGTTTTCCTCGATCATTTTGTTGGTTTCGCGTACTTCGAAAATATTTGTCATGACGCCACCTCAGATTCTGTGCATGATATTGAAGATATCTTCATGCTGCATCTTGATTTTAACACCGAGTTCATCGCCGACTTTTTCAATTTCATCAACAAGTACGGAGAAATCCTTTGTTGTCTGCTGTGCATCGACTATCATCATCATGTTGAAAAATCCCTGAACGATTGACTGGTTGATATCAAGAATGTTTATATTGTTTTCTGCAAGGAAGGTACATACTCGTGCAATAATTCCGACTCTGTCCTTACCGATTACCGTTATGATTGTTCTGTTCATTGTGGTCACTCCTCGTCATTTGTTTCGTTTTCCTGAAGTCCGTTAAGAATTGCATTAAGGTCAAGCTTCTGTGAGTTAAGAAGCTCATCCGCTTTTGAAAGGGTAGGTGCGTTGTTTTCAAGCTGAGTTTCAAATTCATCCTTTGGCTCAAGTAATGCCTCAATATCCTCAATTGTTGCATCGTGTCCAAGGTCTTCTGCCATCATCTTATCTATTCCGGTAGGACCGTTGTCTTCTGCAGATTCGGAACTGTTTTCAGTGTCGGATGATGTTTTTGAAGCGTTGATTTTTTCTTTATTTCTGAAAATAAATCTGAGAATAAGGAAGACGATAAGCAAGAACAGGGTTGCGGCTGAAATTACAGCACCGATTTTAAGTCCCTGCGGTTCATAGCTGAATTCAATATCGTGTATTCCGGGTTCAATCTTGATTCCGATAAGTGCATCGCCGATTTTAATTTTCTTGGCTTCTTTGCCGTCAACTTTTACTGTCCAGCCTTCATCATAGTTGATTGAAGTGTACAATATTTTGTTTTCACCGGCATTGACGTGGCCTTTGATATAAGTTTCGTCGAATTCATCGATAACCATTCCGCCTTGCTTGAGTACTTCGTATCCGGCATCAAGAATGTCAATGTCAAGACCTGCAGCGTAGCATTCAACATAACCGGAGTCTTTATCTGCGGGTATCGGTACTTCAACTGTCAGGATTTCGCCCGGAGAACATTTTCCACAGTCAAGAATGTACGGTTCACCAAGATCCTGTGTCGTACGGAAATCAGATTGTTCAGTGTAAACATCAATGTTTTCGATTGTACTGCCTTTGAAATAAAGATATACGTTCTGGCTTTCCGGAATATAATATTTTAAAGTGATTTTTCCGTCCGCATTGGTCTGTTCTTTAAAGTAAGTGAATGTGTCAGAGTAAAATTCGTCATCGTTATCGGTAATGTTTTCTGTTGTATAACTCTGCACATCGATTTTTTTCAATGCTCCGTAAATACCCGTCGAATAATACCAGAAATCGTTGTGAATATCAAACGGGTTAGAATAATCGGCTGAGAAATCAACCATTTTTTCGTTCACGGTGAAGGCTAAAGGCATATAATACTTATTTTCATATGCTGTATATTTACCGCAATTTGCTACGAATTCATATAAGTCTGTGTTGATTTCACGTTCATCGTTTTTAACCAGGTATTTAAGCCCCATCATAGCGTTATAAACAGGAGTCTGTGAATAATAGATATAGCTGTTGATATAGTTACTGTCCATACCAAGTTTGTCCTGAAGATTTGCTGATTTCTCATAAGCCATCGAAGAGAAAACTGAAATACCGTTATAGTTGAACCAAGAAGGATCCATTATTGTGTTGCTCCAGGTAAGCTCCATACGGTAGTTGTCAGATTCTTCTTTTTTATCGAGGGTTTTCTTAAGGGTTCTGAAGTCTTCATAGTCGTTGACAAAATTAACTTTTTCCTGAGTGATTTTAATATGGTCGATGTCAGCGATTGCAACTTCGGCAAATACGCAGCACATAAGAAGAAGTGCGACTGCTGACTGTGCCAGATCCTTTTTCTTCATAAGGCTGAGAATAAGAGTATAGGCTGCAGTGAAACCGACAGTGATGTAAACTGTGTCGTTATCAACATTACCCATACCGATTTCCTGAACAAGGATTGTAAAGAGAAGAACGGCAAGACCTGAGCCGATAATTCCTTTTGTATTTATACTCTTTATGTGAACAATTACCTGGTAAACCATTTTCAAAAGGAAGAAAGAGTATATAAATGAAAATCTGAAAGGAAGGTCATTCGGGAAATGCAATGCGTGAAGAATATAATTTGCAAAGTTGAGGTTGAAACCGACAAAGAATATTGCGAGAAGAACAATATGAGCAACCTTTTCTTTAGCATTTATTTTATCACAGAATGCATATAACGGAAGAAGAATCACCGCAAGGATTCCGCTGTAAACGTTCGGAAGTACTGTATCACCGCTGCTTCTGATTGTCGGTTCAATTGCTGCAAGGTGGTTTGCGATGAAATCAAAGATAGTATTGTAGTATGTTGCGTCTTCAGGGAATGTACCTGATGTTGCAGAACAGGATTTGAGGCAGAAATATGTCGGGATAAG
>JAZSID010000040.1:0-3727 GCA_045533625.1 Acutalibacteraceae bacterium
GGAAGAAACGCTTGAGGATTTCCGTTTTCTTGATTCGCTCAACGGTACAAAAATCATAATGAAGGGCAATCACGATTATTGGTGGTCAACCAAAAGTAAGACGGAAAAGTTTTTTGCCGAGAATGATATAAAAACAGTAAAGGTACTTTTCAATAACGCTTACAGAATGGGAGATTATACCGTCTGCGGAACAAGAGGCTGGTTTTTCGATTGCGAAAAAAAGGAAGATGAAAAGGTGCTTCTGAGGGAAGCAGGCAGGCTTAAAATGTCGCTCGATGAGGCTGAAAAGCTTGGAGGCGAGCCGATAATTTTCCTGCATTATCCGCCCGTGAGTATGACTCAGACCTGCGATGAGATTTACGATATCGTTGTTTCGTCGCCTGCAAAGCGTTGCTATTACGGTCATCTTCACGGTCCATCGGTCAATTGGGCTTTCAGAGGAGAGCGCGACGGAGTGAATTTTGACTTGGTGTCCGCAGATTTTCTTGAATTTTGTCCCAAATTAGTGGCAAAATTTTGATAAAATACAAAAAATATATAAAAAAGGTATGGAAATCCAAATAACTATCTGCTATAATAATCAGGTTAATAGGTATTTGTGGGAGTATCGCTCACAGCGTAATGCCAAACAGGAGGAAGTTTTCAATGTTAAAATCAGCAAACAAAACAGAAACAAACATTTACACACTTGAAGTTGCGGTAAGCGCAGAGGATTTCAAAGCGGCTATTCTTAAGGCTTACAAAAAGCAGAAGAATAAGATTCAGCTTCCCGGCTTCCGTAAGGGCAAGGCACCTCTTGCAATGATTGAAAAGTTCTACGGCAAAGAGGTATTTTACGAGGATGCACTTGATATAGTTTATCCCGAAACAGTAGGCGCAGCTATCGAAGAAGCAGGTATTGATCCTGTTGCACCTCCGCACGACGTTGAGGTTACAAAGATGGACGAAACAGGCGTTGAAATGACACTTAAAATCACAGTTATGCCTGAAATCACAATCGACGGCTATAAGGGCATCGAAGCAAACAAGGGCGACGCTTCTGTTACAGCAGACGACGTTAAGAAAGAGCTTGCTTCAATGCAGGAAAGAAATTCACGCACAATCACAGTTGAGGATGCAAGAAAGGCAAAGAAGAACGACATCGCAGTTATCGATTTCGAGGGCTTTGTTGACGGCGTAGCATTTGACGGTGGCAAGGGCGAAAACTTTGACCTCACACTCGGCTCAGGCCAGTTCATCCCCGGCTTTGAAGATCAGGTTATCGGCAAGAAGGCAGGCGAGGAATTTGACGTTAACGTTACATTCCCCACAGAGTATGCTCCCGAGCTTGCAGGTAAGGATGCTACATTCAAGGTTAAAATCCACGAGCTCAAGGTTAAGGAGCTTCCCGCACTTGACGATGAGTTTGCAAAGGACGTAAGCGAATACGATACACTCGCTGAGCTTAAGAAGAGCATCAAGGCTGACCTTGTAAAGACAAAGACAGAGCAGATCGACAGAGAATTCGAAAGCGCAGTTCTTGAAAAGGTTGTTGAACTTGTTGAGGGCGAAATCCCTGAAGTTATGTACGACAACAAGCTTGAGGACGACGTTAAGGAATACGAGCAGAGACTTGCACAGCAGGGCATCGGCCTTGACATCTACCTTCAGTATATGGGTATGGATAAGGACGCTTTCAAAGAGAGCATGAGAGCTAACGCTGTTAAGCAGGTTAAGCTTCAGCTTGCTATCGATAAGATTGCAGAGCTTGAGAAGATTGAAGCTACTGATGAAGATGCAGATGCAAAGATTCAGGAAATGGCTGATATGTATCAGATGGAAGCTGAGCAGATCAAGAAGTTTGTCCGCATCGAAGACGTTAAGAAGGACGTTGTAGGTCAGAAGACAGTTGACTTCCTTGTATCAAAGGCAAAGGCAATCGTAGCTGAAAAGCCGAAGAAGGCTCCCGCAAAGAAAGCAGCTAAGAAGACAGAGGAAGAAGCTGCTGAATAATTAACGGTTTTTATGCCAATATTAATGCAAATGGATGGCTTTTGCCATTCATTTGCCATTATTGAAACTATTTTTTGAAACGGAGGATACAAATATGGCTTTAGTACCTTATGTTATTGAACAGACCAACAGAGGCGAGCGTTCATATGACATTTTTTCACGTCTTCTGAGCGACAGAATTATCGTTCTTTCAGACGAGGTGAACGATGCAACTGCAAGCCTTGTTGTTGCGCAGATGCTTTTCCTTGAAGGTCAGGACCCTGATAAGGACATCAGCCTTTACATCAACAGCCCCGGCGGCTCCGTAACTGCAGGTATGGCGATTTACGACACAATGCAGTACATCAAATGTGATGTTTCAACAATTTGTATGGGTATGGCTGCATCGATGGGTGCATTCCTTCTCTCATCAGGTGCAAAGGGAAAGAGATTCGCTCTTCCCAACAGCGAAATTATGATTCACCAGCCGCTTGGCGGCGCAAGAGGTCAGGCAACCGAAATCAAAATTGTTGCTGACCATATTCTTAAGACAAGAGAAAAGCTCAACAGAATCCTTGCTGAAAACACAGGCAAGAGCATTGAGCAGATTGCTCTTGACACAGAAAGAGACAACTACCTTTCAGCTCAGGAGGCTATGGATTACGGCCTTGTTGATAAGGTTCTTTACAAAAGATAAATCAGAGGTGTAACGATGCCGAGAGATGACGAAAGACGCGAAAAGAACGTCCGCTGTTCCTTCTGCCACAAAACTCAGGCTCAGGTGGACAGAATAATTGCCGGTGACGGCGTTTACATCTGTAACGAGTGTGTTGAGCTTTGCCAGGCTATCATCGAAGAGGAGACAGCAGGACATAATTCCCGTAAAAAGAAGCAGAAGGACATAGTTCTTCCTTCGCCGATGGAAATCAAAAAAGGTCTTGACGAATATGTCATCGGTCAGGATGAGGCTAAAGTCGCTTTGAGCGTTGCCGTTTATAATCATTATAAACGAGTGTTCAAGGCTTCCGAAACTGATGTCGAAATTCAGAAGAGTAACATTCTTCTCCTTGGTCCTACGGGTGTCGGCAAGACGATGCTTGCGCAGACTCTTGCAAAAATCCTCAATGTTCCCTTTGCGATTGCAGACGCAACAACGCTTACTGAAGCAGGTTACGTTGGTGAAGACGTTGAAAACATTCTTCTTCGTCTTATTCAGGCTGCAGATTTTGATATCGATAAAGCAGAGCAGGGTATTATCTACGTTGATGAAATCGACAAGATTGCACGTAAGTCCGAAAACCCGTCAATCACACGGGACGTAAGCGGTGAGGGCGTTCAGCAGGCACTTCTTAAGATTATTGAAGGTACGGTTGCGAATGTACCTCCACAGGGCGGCAGAAAGCATCCCCAGCAGGAATGCATTCAGGTCAACACTTCAAATATTCTTTTCATCTGCGGCGGTGCATTTGACGGCATTGAAAAGACCGTTGAAAAAAGAATCGGCGGTTCAGCACTCGGCTTCGGTGCCGATGTAAAGAGCAAGAGCGCATTCTCAATCGAGAACGCAGTTTCGCAGGTTATTGCGCAGGATATCACAAAGTTCGGTCTTATCCCCGAGCTTGTGGGCAGACTTCCCGTTATAACAACTCTTAAGGAGCTTGACGAGGAAGCACTTGTTAAAATTCTTACAGAGCCGAAGAACGCAATCGTGAAAGTCGGAGGCCAAGCGGTCTTAGGAAGACAAATGTCTTAGCCA
>JAZSID010000019.1:0-9186 GCA_045533625.1 Acutalibacteraceae bacterium
AATGAGTAAAAAGCATTTCACCGAAATCTTCGTAAACAACTTTGTTGTTTCTCTTTGTATCAACGACTTTCATGCCTACATTGCGGAGCGAAAGCCCCATAAGCTCGGAGCAGAAGCCTTCGTGCGCATTGAGGGGCACAAGTGACGGTTTCGGCTCGACGATTGTATGCCCTGCCTGACGTGCAAGGTCATAGCCGTCGCCCGTTGAACCCGTTGCCTGATAAGACATTCCGCCCGTTGCAATAAGAACGCTGTCGGCATAAAATTCTTCATCATCAAAAGTGCGTACACCTTTGAGCTCGCCGTTCTCAATAATAAGCTCTTTTGCACGTGCATTCACAATCTCTGCGCCGTCATCCGTGCCGTAATGAACAAGCGCATCTACAATATCGAGAGCCTTGTCCGAAGCAGGAAAAACGCGGTTTCCTCTTTCGCATTTGAGAGGAACACCCATATCTTCAATCAGCTCAATTGTATCTGACGGCATAAAATTAGAAAAAGCACTGTAAAGAAAACGTCCGTTGACGGGAACGTTTGCGATAAGCTCGCTCAGCTCCTTGCAGTTATTTGTAACGTTACATCTGCCTTTTCCTGTTATAACAACCTTACGTGCAGGTCTTTCGTTACGTTCAAGGACGGTTACATCCTTGCCTAAACCCGATGCCGTACCCGCAGCAATAAGTCCTGCCGCACCTGCTCCTACTATCAAAACTTTATCTGCCATAATCTTAAAAACTCCGTTATATAATTATACCTGTTTATTTTATAATAAAAAAAGAAAAATTGCAATACAAGCAATTGACTTTAATTATACATATAATGTATACTTTACCTATATTAAATTACGGAGGTAATTTTTATGGGACTCGGTTCACATGTTTTATGGTACAATCACCCTGCTAAAGAGTGGGTTGAGGCACTTCCTCTCGGAAACGGCAGCCTCGGTGCAATGGTTTTCGGCGGATGTGACAAGGAAACTATCGGCCTTAACCTTGACACTCTCTGGTCAGGTTATTCGCATAAATACGTTGTTGAAGATAAATTTGAGCATTTCGTAAAGGCTCGTGACCTTGCTTTAAGCGGCAAGATGATTGAATCAAGAGATTACATCGAAGAGAATTTCACAGGTGATGACTGCGAATGGTATCTTCAGCTAGGAAAGCTCATCATTTCTTCAAACATTCATATGTGTGCAAGAAAATACAGACGTGAGCTTGATATCGCAACAGCTGTTACAAAGGCTGAATTCACGGCAAACGACACTGACTACACAAGAGAAGGTTTTATCAGCCATCCCGATAAGGTGCTTGTTTATTCAATGACAGCACAGGGCAAGAAGAAGCTTGATTTCAACGCAATGATCAAATGCGACCTTAAATATGACGTTGAGGTCAATGGTGATACATATATCCTTCGCGGTATCTGCCCGTCACACATTGATTTTTCAAACGACCCTATCCCCGGTCCTGAATACTATGACGGAGAGAAAAAGGGTATCGAATTCTGCTGTATGTTCAAAGTTATAACAGACGGACAGCTCAAGGCAACGAAAAAGTATCTCAACGTTTCAGACGCTACATACGCAAACATCATTCTCACAGCCGAAAGCAATTTCGAAGGTTGGGACAAGCCTCTTTATGAATCAACAAAGGATTACGAAGGTATCTGTCGCGAAACTATTGCTGCTGCAACAGCAAAGGGGGTTGACGAATTAAAGGCTCGTCACATTGCTGACCACAAGAAGTATTACGACAGAGTTTCAATCGACCTCGGTAACAGCAAGAAAGACGGTACTCCCACAAACCGCAGACTTCACGAATTCCTTCGTAACAAGGAAAATGACAACGACCTTTACTGTCTTCTTTTCAACTTCGGTCGTTATCTTACTATCGCAGGTTCAAGAGCAGGCTCTCAGGCTATGACACTCCAGGGTATCTGGACATTCAGAATGTGTTCACCGTGGCGTTCAAACTACACAACGAACATCAATACGGAAATGAACTATTGGCCGACAATGCCCTGCTCACTCCCCGAGATGAACGCTCCACTCATCGATTTCATCAAGGAGCTTTCTGTTTCAGGTAAAGAAGTTGCAAAGAATTATTACAATGCAGACGGTTTCTGCGTTCACCACAACGTTGACCTTTGGAGAATTCCGACTCCGTCAAAGGGCAATCCCGTATGGTCATTCTGGCCGATGGCAGGTGCCTGGTTCTGCCGTCACCTCTACGAGCAGTACGAATACACTCTTGACAAGGATTTCCTTAAAGATACAGCGTTGCCGATTATGGAATCTGCCGCAAGATTCTGCCTTGACCTTCTTATTGAGGACAAGGACGGTTATCTTATTTTTGCGCCGTCAACTTCTCCTGAAAATGAATATAAAATCGGCAGAGAGGATTGCTCCGTCAGTGAAACAACTTATATGACAATGGGCATCATCCGCGACCTTTTCCAGAATATTCTCAAGTCTGCTGATACTCTCGGCGCTGACAGCGATGTTATTGCCGAAATCAAAGAAAAGAACCCGAAGCTTCTTCCCTTCAGAACAGGTTCGCAGGGTCAGCTTCTTGAATGGTATAAGGACGAGGTTGGCTTTGACCAGTATCACCGTCACGTTTCCCACCTTTATTCACTCTTCCCTGCAGACCTTATTTCAGTCGACGAAACACCCGACCTTGCTAAGGCTGCAAGAAGAACACTCGAACTCCGCGGCGATAACGGTACAGGCTGGAGCCTCGGTTGGAAGATCAACTTCTGGGCAAGACTTCGCGACAAAGAAAAGGTTATCAAGCTCATCGACAACCAGCTCCGATACATCAATCCGAGATATCCCCGTGGCAGAGGCGGCACATTCCCGAATATGTTTGATGCTCATCCGCCGTTCCAGATTGACGGTAACTTCGGCGCAACAAGCGGTATTGCTCAGGCACTTATGCAGTCTTTCGAAAACAGAATCCTTATTCTCCCTGCACTTCCCGACAAATGGGCTGACGGTCACATCCACGGTCTTACGGCAAAGGGCGGAGTAAAGGTTGACATCGACTGGGCTGACAATAAGCTTACAAAGCTCACTCTTGACGGTAAGGGTAATTACGAAATCATCTACAACGATAAAACGGTCAAAGTTACTCTTGACGGCAAAAAGGATGTTGAATTTTAATGATTGCTGATCTTTACGATTTTGACAAAACAATATTCAACGGCGAATCGGGTACATACTTTTATCTTTTCGAGTTAAAAAGACATCCGCGTTTTCTCCTTAACCTTCCCGGGCACATTGTAAAACTCATCGGATTTCTTCTCGGAATTATTCCTACTGAAAAATTCAAGGAAGCTTTTTACGCTCCTTTAAAAAGTGTTGACTGCGAGGAAGAAACAAAGCTTTTCTGGGAGAAATATGCACACAAAATCAATCCGTATTTTATCAACCGTGATAAAAGTGTAAAGACTATCGTCTGCTCTGCCTCCCCTGTTTTTCAGATTAAACCGATCTGCGACAAACTCGGCGTTGACCTGATTGTTGCAACGGAATTTGACCCGAAGACAGGAAAGGCAATCGGCCTCAACTGCAAGGACGGCGAAAAAATCGTCAGGATGAAACAGCAGGCTTCGGAATATACTATCAGAGATGTTTACACCGATAATCTTAAATCCGACGGACCGTTGCTCACCCTCGCAACGAGAAACAAATTTCACGTCGTTAAAGGTAAAGTAAATAAAATCAATGACATCAAATCATATACCTAAAACATTTAAGTCTTCTTCCACAAAAGTTTTATAGTGTATTTTTCTACTGTTGCAACAAAAAACTTAATGTTGAATTAAGTGCGAAAAATAAAAAATATTCAAGGAAAGAATTTTATGAAAATAATGCTAATCAACCCTAATCTACCCGTATTTTTAAGAATACCTTCGTTACCTTTAGGATTAATGTCTATTGCATCTTTTTTAAAAAGTTATGGTCATGACGTTAAATTAATTGAACCGATTGTACAAAAAGTTGATATTAAAAATTCTATTCTTGAATACAACCCCGACATCATCGGCATTTCAGTTATGTCTTTTCTTGCCGGAATTGATGCAAAAAGAATAACAGCTATCGCAAAAAAACTAGGGATTCCGGTTGTTTGGGGCGGTCAAGCCCCCACCGCTATGCCCGAAACAGTATTAAATGATGCTGCTCCTGATTACATAATTTTGGGAGAAGGTGAAATAACCTGGTTAGATTTAGTCCAAACACTTGATAACAACGGCAACGTTTCAAACGTTGCCGGACTCGCATACAAAGAAGGTAATAAAGTTATTTATACCGATGCCAGACAGGTAGCAGACATTTCAAAATTCCCAGACATCGATTGGTCTATGATTGATGTTACAAAATATTTTTCAACTTTTTTCAACTGCAATAAAATGCTTTATCTTCACGCAAGCAAAGGGTGTCCCGCTCAGTGTACTTTCTGTTCAAATCAAGTATTTCATCAATCTAGAAACAGATGTCGTAACATACCTCAAATTTTAAGAGATATCGATTATTTATATTCTAAAGGAGCTAATGGTATTTATTTTTCCGACGAACTTTGGATTCCTGAAAGAAAGCATCGAACCGAGTTCTGTAATGGGATGATAGAAAGAAATTACAATCTAATATGGGGATGCCAAATGCGATTAGGGATTCTTAATGAGGATGACATTGATTTGATGTATAAAGCCGGTTGCAGATGGATTCTTTTCGGAATAGAAAGCGGAAACGAACAACGAATAAAAGATATCAAAAAAAATATTGATCTGTCTTTAGCTAAAGACAGTGTTCAAATGTGTGAAAAAAGAGGAATTACTGTTCAGGCATCATTTATTATCGGTTTTCCTGGTGAAACCTATGAAGAAATAAAAAATACTATCTCGTTTGCAAACACCCTCGGTGCCAGTTTGACTGTTATGAACATTTTAATTCCTTTGCCCAATTCAGAAATATATAATTCTATCAAAAGCAGAAATTTATTTAAATTTCCTGATACAATTAATGAATATGCATATAAAATCGAGCAAAATCAACTCGATAATATCCTCATAAACTTATCTGAAGTCACCGACAGAGAACTTAAAGTAATACACTATTTCTATCAGTGGAAAGCCTTTGTCGATAAAAGTTCGGTAAAAAATGACTCATACGGAATAATAAAAAAAGTTGCAAGCGATACCATTGATCGAATTTTTAAACATGGCTTAAAAGGATTTATTTACGGCACATTCTCATCTATTCGGCAATTTGTAAACGTGTTTGTATATTCACATATGTATCGTAAAATTCTTAAAAAATATCAATTAAAATAAGGCTGTGTACAATCACCGTACACAGCCTTTAACTTTATTTTACTCCAAGCAAAGCTTCGAATGTAGTTTCGCTCATTTTGTTTCCTTTTGCATCAAAGAAAAATCCACTATCATAAGCAGCAACAAACTTTCCGTTCGGGGTATAATACTTTACCTGAATGGCGTTACCCATATCATCTGTTGCAGAAACAGTATAATAATATACCATTTTTCCGTTCTCAAAAATTTCTTCTTTTACCATAAAACCGTTTTCGTCATAATACGTAATCGTAGCTGCCCTGTTATCGGTACCGTTCTTTTCACTCGTCTTAACGGCACCGACGGTATACTGCGGTTTTGTCGTTGAATAATTCGGATCAATCTTACTTATGGAATGTGACATTGTTGAGGATGTTGTTGACTCCGAATCATCAGCCTTGTCACCGCAGGCAACAAACAAAGAAATAATAACAGGAAATATTGAAACACAAACAATAAATTTCTTCATTTTTTTCATCCTTTTTAATATAAAATAAAGGTTACTGATACATATTAACTTAGAAAAGAAAAAAAGTCAAAAAATTTTTCAAAAAAGTATTGACATTCTCTGAAAATCAATTATAATAATAGTAACGATTATCATTATTGATTGGAGGTCATGCAGATGGCAATAACAAAACACAGTAAACAGCGCGACGCTATTATCGGCGAGTTATGCCAAAGGCATGACCACCCGACAGCCGAAGAGCTTTACCTGGCACTTAAACTGAAGATGCCGAACTTAAGCCTCGGAACTGTTTACAGAAATCTGAATATGCTTTCGGAAGACGGCACCATTCAGAAAATTTCAGTCGGCGGAGCCGATCACTTTGACGGTAACGCAGAAAATCATTATCATATGCTCTGTTCGGAGTGCAAACGTCTTTATGATGTCGCCTACCCCGTGATTGAGGATATCGAAGAAAAAGCAGTAAACTTTGTAGACGGAAAGATTACATCGCACACGATAACATTCATCGGCGTATGTAACGGATGTCTGCATTGAATATAAAAAACAAATTATTTAAAATTATTTTGGAGGTAAATTATTATGGCAAAATGGGTATGTAGCGTATGCGGTTATGTTCACGAGGGAGATTCAGCACCTGAATTCTGCCCGCAGTGCAAGGTTCCTGCAGAGAAATTCACAAAGCAGGAAGAAAACAATCTTTCATGGGCAGCAGAGCACGTTGTAGGCGTAGCTCAGGGCGTTTCAGAAGACATCATCATGGACCTTCGTGCAAACTTTGAAGGCGAATGTTCAGAAGTTGGTATGTACCTTGCAATGGCAAGAGTTGCACACCGTGAAGGCTATCCTGAAATCGGTCTTTACTGGGAAAAGGCAGCTTATGAAGAGGCTGAACACGCAGCTAAGTTCGCAGAGGCCCTCGGCGAAGTTGTAACAGATTCAACAAAGAAGAACCTCGAGCTCAGAGTTGCAGCTGAAAACGGTGCAACAGCAGGTAAGTTTGACCTTGCAAAGAGAGCTAAGGAAGCTAACCTCGACGCTATCCACGACACAGTTCACGAAATGGCTCGCGACGAAGCAAGACACGGCAAGGCATTCCAGGGTCTTCTTGAGAGATATTTCGGTTAAGATTTAATTGAATAATAAACCAAGATGTGCTATCATAACGGTAGCACATCTTTTATTTTGGGGTGATTTTGTGAAGAAGAAAATTATAATTGCTGTTATTTCAGTGCTTTCTGCTATTGTTATATTTATTGCGGCAAGCATCGGATGGTTTGTTTATAACAACGAATATAAACTTACTCTCGCAGGGACAGAAAACTCACCCGATGGTAAATATACCGTTACTTTTCAAATGGTCGGCAACCCCGACTGGCCTTTTGGCTCAACTGCCGTTAAGGTTACAGTAAAAGAAACAGAAGGTAATAAAATTGTAAAGGTTATTGATACCTCAATTGATGATGACGGTGCAAAGCTCAAAGAAGATAATTGGGATGTAGTTTGGCAAGATGATTCAGTAAAAATCATTTTAAAAGGCAGTGAACAAGAAGATGCTGTTCATACAGTAATGTTACAGTAGTTTTAATGTGACAAAAGTGTGATTTTCAAAATTAAAAACCAAGTAGCCTTTATTTCAAGCGATTTTTAAGCACTGTTTCAAGACGAAGCAAGACACGGCAAGACACTCCAGGGTCTTCTTGAGAGATATTTTGGTTAATTAAACCCCTATAAATAAAGAGTTTTTCCGAGAGGGAACGGCATACGCTGTTCCCTCTTTTTTCGTTCCTGTGTCCTTTGCGTGTCCCTTTGCTTTTTTGAGAAGTCCAAAAGCAACGAAATGTGTCCCTTTGAAAATGTGACCCTGTTTAATTGTTTTTAGTTGAAATTTATCCTTGCATCATATATTCCTGTATGTTGTAGAGAATACATCTATGTATTCCGCTAAACATCTCTCTATCTTTGTGTATTTACGGGACGGGTCGCCCGTCCCGTAAATTACGTGTGTTTCAATGGGACGTCGAGGACATCGTCCCCTACAGACACGACTGAATCTGTTTAGTAGGGCACGACGCTTGCGACGTGCCAATATCCTACAAAATTTACGGTGTGTCGCAAACGTCACACCCTACAAAAGGTTTTGACACATCCTGACGGACACCGAATTTGTTGAACCATTGTAATTATAACAAGCAGGAGCAGATTTCTCTGCTCCTACTTAACTTTAAAACTGTCTGAATTTTTTAACAACACTTATGAAACAGATGCATCAAGAAAATATCTGTCTATAACTGCCTCACTCAGCAAATCCATCTGTTTGAACACTTCTCTTGCAAAGTTTTCTACTGTAACATCATCGGAAGCATCGGTCAGGATCGCATAGGCACTTTCACCAAGCGAACTGACGAAAACGCCATAATTGTTCCGATTAATATAAGCGACAAATATGACACCATCAACTTCCATTATCCTAACCTCAGGAAGCTGGGACTCATCAATTTCATTTATGGCTGATGGCCAAATATTTTCGTTAAAGAATTTAAAGTTCATTAAAGGACTGCTACTCTTGATATACTCCATACGATACCCGGAATTGGATTTTTCAACATCAACATATGGATCTATATTTCCATAATTTAATTGAATAAAATCAGTTCCGGGAATATGAGAAATTTCAAAATCCCTGAATAATTGCTCAGTTGAATAATCATCTAAATTTTTATACGGATAAAATTTTTTCATATAAGCAATATCATTATTTATTTTTTCTCCGGACATATAAGCTTTATAACAATCTACATATGCGTAACAGCAAAATGCAGTACAACAAACTATAGCAATTATAATAAAGGCAATCAGACCTTTTTTTACTCTATTAAAATCTATTGAAGTTTTTTTACATATAATCAAACATACAAGAAATGCAACAGTAAGAACCAGAAATGCTTCTGCAAAGTAAAGCGGAAATAGTGCAGTTTTAAACTCTAATATCGTCATAGACGCCTGAAATGAAAAAACGCAATACAACACTACAGTCAACAAGGCAGAAACTAAAGATGCAATTTTAAGATATTTGCTGCTATTCACAAAATCACCTCAAAACGATATTAGCATAAAAATATAAAAAAGTCAAAAAATAAACCGCAGCGCTTGGCTGCGGTTTTAGTTCTGTATAGGTTACGCACCTTCAAAACTGAACAAAGACATTAATTAGTAAATTGAGTGTAGCTTTTCGCTTCTTACCTTAACCAATTATTTCTTATGGTCAAGCCCTCGACCTATTAGTACTGCCCAGCTGAAAGTATCACTACTCTTACACCTGCAGCCTATCAACCTCATAGTCCTTGAGGGGTCTTACTAGCTTA
>JAZSID010000128.1:0-80053 GCA_045533625.1 Acutalibacteraceae bacterium
GCTCGAACCGTCGACCTCTAGCGTGACAGGCTAGCGTTCTAACCAACTGAACTACCGGGCCGTATGGTGGGAACAACAGGGCTCGAACCTGTGACCCTCTGCTTGTAAGGCAGATGCTCTCCCAGCTGAGCTATGCTCCCACGGACTCGTCATTTTCTCTTACTGTCTCTCAACAGCTTAATAACTATACTACAAGAAAAATCGTTTGTCAATAGTTTTATGTAAATTTTTCTTATTATTTTTTAGCTTTTTTGATGAGCTCTGTGATGTCGCTTCCGCTGAAAGTATACTTCTTATCGCAGAACTGACAAGCCACTTCTGTTTTTTCTTCAAGCTCAAGCTCTTTGAGTGTTTTGATGCCTGTTGAAATCAAAGCACCCTCAACTCTTTCTTTTGAACAGTTGCACTTATAAACGGGATGTGATTCGTCAAGCACATCAAGCTCAAATTCAGAAAGAACTCTGTGACAGATTTCTTCGGGTGTCATACCGTCACAAAGCATCTGCGTAACTGAGGGGATACCCGTAATGCATCTTTCAACAGCGTCAATTGTGTCATCAAAAGCGGTCGGAAGAAGCTGAATGATGAATCCGCCTGCCTTCTTGATTGAAAGGTCAGGGTTAACAAGTACGCCGAGAGCACAGACAGAAGGAAGCTGTTCGCTTGTTGCATAGTAGCTTGTGATGTCCTCCGCAATTTCGCCCGTGTAAATAGGTGTCTGACCAATGTAAGGTTCTTTGAGGTTGAGGTCTTTGATAACCGTAAGGAAACCGTCTGTACCGATTGCACCCGCAACGTCGAGCTTACCCTTTGAATTAAGCGGAATTTCAACAACGGGATTGGTTACATAGCCTCGTGCGTTACCCCATGAATCGGAAACAGCCAAAACCGTACCTGCAGGACCACCGCCGTTGATACGGAGTGTAACGGAATCGTTTTCACCCTTGAGCATACTTCCCATAAGGCTTGACGCTGTAAGGAGTCTGCCGAGTGCGGCGGAAGTTACGGCAGAGGTCTTATGAATCTGCTGTGCTTTTTCAACCATATCTGTAGTTTCGGCAGCCATCATAACAAGTGTGCCGTCAACTGAAATACATCTTACAAGTTTATCCATTTCTTAGTCCTCCGCTTTTCCGTTATACCTTGCAACGAAAACTGCACGCTGTGTAGTGTCACAAAGCTTATTGAAAGTCATTTCATCGTAAATGTCAATTATTTCAAAGTCAGCATCGCTGAGCCATTTTTTGTAATCCTCAAGAGGGCAGGCGATTTCCCTGAAGCTTTCGCTCTCTCTGAAATATGCACCGTCGTCGTATTCGAAAATATCAAGGCTGATTTCAACGCTGTTGTCGTCATTGAGCTGATTCTGCCATACGCAGTAAACATCGTCGCAATCGTAAACAAAAGTGTTGTTGCCAAGGATTTCGCGATGCTTATATATTGTATTCACATCGAAAATAAATATACCGCCGTGGTTCATAAAAAGACCGACCTTAGCGATTGTTTCGGAGATATCTTCAGGTGTTTCAAGATGATTGAGACTGTCGAGAGTACAGACTGCCGCATCGATTGTGCCGAAAAGGTCAAGCTCTGTCATATCCTGACAAAGGAAGAGCATCGAAAGCTCGTTATCATACATCTTTTCCTGTGCCTGTGTAAGCATCATCGGGCTTGAATCAATGCCTATCATATCGTAGCCGTGTTTTGCAAGCTCAACAGTGAGACTGCCTGTACCGCAAGCGAGATCAAGAACGATAGAACCTTCGTTTATGCCGTTACGTGTAAGAAGCGTGCGGATAAACTCTGCACGCTTTGAATATTCAATATTTCCCGTAAGTCTGTCGTAGACTTCGGCAAATGCGTTATACTCACTCATTTTTTTCTTCTATCCTTTGGAAAAGAACTTCATAACCGTTGCTGCCGTACTGAAGTGAACGGTTAACGCGGCTGATTGTGGCTGTACTTGCGCCCGTCTGAGCAACGATATCGCTGTAAACACACTTGTCACGAAGCATTTTTGCAACCTTTATTCGCTGTGAAATGGATTTAAGCTCTGTCACAGTACAAAGGTCATCGAAAAAGTCAACACATTCTTCGTAAGAGCGCAACTCAAGAATTGCTTTGAAGAGAAGGTCAATGTTTTCATCGTTAAGGTTTCTTTTCATAACAACATCTCCGATAGAATTAGTATATGTATTTTAGCACATTAAATCAAAAAAGTAAAGCAAAAAAACGCACAATATCACAGATACCGTGCGTTTTAGCCAAAAGTATTTTTTATTCGAAATTAAAAGTGCCGTTATGACTTGTATCTGCAGAGAAGATTGACGGATTGTAAGCAACGATTACTGTATCGGGGTTGAAATCTTCAATAGCCTTTGTCACGCTACCGTTAAAGTTTCTCAGGTCGAGTACGAGCATATCCTCAACTTCGGTTGCAAGGTACGGCACAACACTTGCACTGAATGAGTCCATAATGTAAACCATACGTTTGCCGTTATTTGCATTGTTGTTGTGTACGGTTACATGTGAATGGTTGCCGTGAAAATATGCTGAGTAAGTTGAGATATTATAATAATCAATCTTGTCGAAAACACTCTTTCGAAGAAGCGTGTCTTCAAATCTTCCGTTAAGAGCATCGTCGTTGTTGTATTTTACAGAAAAAGAAGTTTCATTCTTTGGGTAAATGAGGCTGATGTCCTCAGGATCGGCATATTTGAGCGTAGCTTTTTTTCCCTGTGAGCCGAAGCAGTATTTCTCGTAAACATCAACGTTATAATTACTGAGGTTTCCGAGTCCGGTATCAATATCGTAATCATATCTTCTGTTGAGTTCATCTGCAATAACACCTGCCGCCCAGACACCCGTTTCGGGTATCCAATGGTGGTCAGTTTTGAAAAATCTTGAATAATAATCGTCAAAATCAGTATTAAGCTGTTGTCTTAAATCAATGTACGGAACATTCTTTTCCGAAAGACCTTTTAAAAGATTGTCCGCGTTCAGGTTGTAATTATCTTCAATTCCGTGCGGAAGCTGGTTATCATACGGACTTTCTTTTGAAGGACACTGTACGTAAAGGAAATTGATGTTCCTTTTATTCAGCCAATCTGAAAAATAAGCTGTACTTTTTTCTGCGTAATCAGTTGCAATCGGGTATGCTTCAAAGGTGAGGTAGCCGTTTCGCATAACAACTACGGAATCCGTACCTGAAACGATATTCATACCGATCAACTTGTTGAAAGAGGCGTTCAATTCAACGAATTTCATTCTGCCGAAAAGGAGGTTGGATGTGTAGTAGTCAATGTTTCCCTCAACATCCCTGACAGAGTTTTCAAAATTTTTAATCGGTGACGGATCTTCATTCTTAGTTTCAACAATATCTGGAGCTTCAAAATTGAATCCGTAGTCACCCGAGAAGGGGTAATCCTTTGCCCAGTCGTATGACGGTACCTGTGTTTTGTCGGGCAGACCTTCGGCGGCATTCTGAACTTGCGGATATATATACAGAACGTTTGACATAACATACTTTACACCGATTGTACCCATAAAAAAGACGATAAGACAAATGAACACAATGCTGAGAATTTTTTTTGCATCAAAGTTTTTCATTTTATCACGCCTTTCAAACTTGAAACGCCGGAAAGCCTTGAAAATAACGGCTTTTGGGCGAGTTCGGATTTATAATGTTTCCCTAGGGTATCGGTATTTGAACCCCGTATGCCTGAAATTTAAACCTTTCGGCACATCAAACTGTTTTTCATCTTGAAATACGCGCGTATGACTGCGATTCAAAACAGCTTGCTGCACCAAAATTTTTAGAATTTCAGGTGCAAAGCAGTTTTGTAAGATAAAAATTTTTGTTACTGCAAAGAAAAGCTTTGCAGTAATACTGTCGTATTGCAAGAAGCGTTTCTGCAGCAGGAACGGAAATTTATCTTCCAAAACCATACTGTGTTCGAATACCAATACCCTAAAAATTGAAGTAAATAAACGGGTTGTACGAGCCCTTGATTGTAAATGTCAGTGAGATTATGAATGTTACAAGCACGGCAAGCATTGAAACCGTTTCGTAAATGTTTTTGTTGATTTTTATTTTCTCATTGATTTTCGGCATTATAGGGAAGCAAGCGAGAATACCTGCAATGAGGTAAAATTTATAGTTATCAAGGAAGAAAAGGGCTTTTTCGTCAAACAATTCCGCACTAGACACAAAGAACATTGTCTTGAGGTAATCGAGTGCCGCAGAAATTGATTCTGCGCGGAAAAGTACCCAACCGATGATGACAAAAAACATAGTGTAAATATGGCTGAAAAACTTGAGCTTCGCGGGGAAATTTGTAAGCTTTTCAAACGCAAGAAGAACGAAATAAAGAAGTCCCCAAACAACGAAGGTCCAGTTTGCACCGTGCCATACGCCCGTAAGAAACCATACTACAAAGAGGTTAAAAATGAGCCTTGATTTTGTTTTTACACGACTGCCGCCAAGAGGGAAGTAAACGTAATCCCTGAACCATGTGCCGAGCGACATATGCCACCTGCGCCAGAATTCGCTGACAGATTTTGAGATATACGGATAGTCAAAATTTTCAAGGAAGTGGAAACCGAACATTTTGCCGAGACCGATTGCCATTTCACTGTAACCTGCGAAGTCGAAGAAAATCTGCAGAGTATAGGCGATTGCACCTATCCACGCAGTTGCAACGGATATTTCGGCTTTGCCGAAAATTTCATCCGCAACGGATGCAACGTTATTTGCAATAAGAACTTTCTTGCAGAAGCCGAGCATAAAGCGGTAAACACCGTCTGAAAAATCAGCGAAGTTTTCTTTGCGGAAGTTAATCTGTTCAGCAATTGTCTGATAACGCACGATTGGTCCTGCGATAAGCTGAGGGAAGAATGATATGTAAAGCGCAACGTTGAACGGATTTTTCTGTACAGCACCGTTGCCGCGGTAGACGTCAATAACATATGACATCGCCTGGAAAGTAAAGAAAGAAATGCCTATCGGAAGAGCGATATCAAGGGTGTCAAGGTTTGACGAGAAAAGGGTGTTGATGTTTTCAAGGGTAAAGGTGAGATATTTGAAAACAAACATCATACTAAGGTTAAAAACAACGGAAAGCGCGACGAACAGCTTTGCTTTTGAAACATCTTTATCTTTAAACTTCGCAACGCCCAGACCGCAAAGCCAGTTGAACATAATTGAAGCGAGCATAAGAAGAACAAAAAAAGGCTCGCCCCAGGCATAGAAAAAGATGCTTGAAGCAATTAGAACCGCATTTCTGAAGGCGAGATTTCTGATTACGGGATTATAATAGAGTATGAGAACAGCAGGTAAGAACAAAAACAAAAAAGTTGTTGATGAAAAAACCAAAGTCACACACTCCCTTCGTCATTAATACTCTTCATTATACTACAAAGCTGATTTATTTTCAAGCATATAAAAACAGAGAGCTTCCGAAAAGCTCTCTGTAAATTATAGTTTTATTTGTTAAACTGCGAGTAAACCTGTAACGAAATCGTACACGTAACCCATAAGGTTGAAAACAAATCCGATTATATCAAGCGATGCAGTAAAAAATGACGGAATGTTAATGTCCGTTGCAGGTGTACTGACAACAGGAACTGTTGTTTCACCCAAACCGATTTCATAAAGAGTATCAAGAACACTCTGAGCAATAATCATATTTCCGTTTGAGCTCGGATGAATGTCGTCGCCTGCATAGTTGGCGGGGTCATCACCGAGTGCTGTGCCTACGTCAACGATTACGATTTCACCGGGGTTTTCTTCTGCAAAACGTCTGATTTCAGCGTTAAGTCTGTCAGCTGCCATCTGGTAAGGCTCTCTGAGGTAGCCTGACTGCGGGTTATAAAGTGTCTGCATAAGAATAACGGCATCGGGATTATTCTCGTTGATAATGCTGACAATTGTGCTGAAATTCTCATAAAATCCTGCCGCGATATTATCCAACGGAGCATAATCGTTTAAAACCATTGCGCTGAAAATAAGCTGCATAAGGTTTCCGAGAAGGAAGTCGTTTCCGCCGATTGAAATGCTGATAATATCCGCTTTTTGGAGTGCTTCAACAACCTCGGGCTGACCGAGACGGGCGATAAGATTTGTTGTTGTGTGACCGGGAACAGAATAGTTTACATATTCGTATCCGTTTGTGTCTGCAACGATTTTTCCGTAGCAGGCCTCAGTCGGATTGCCAAGACCTGAGCCGTAAGCGATTGAATCGCCGAGAACAAGGTAAAACGGCTTGTCTGTTTCTGCGGAGGATACAACAAAAGCGCTGAAACACATAACAAGAGCGAGAATAACAGAAATTATTTTTTTCATAATATGTTCCTTCTTTCTTCTTTTTTTGAAATGTAACATATCAAAGAAATAGTGTCAATAGATAAAAACTGTCGGATGTATTGATATTGCATAAAACTGCAAATAATGTTATAATATCTTCAAAGAATTAAAAAGTGAGGTTAGGATATGGATAAGATCAAAGCTTCAGGCAAAGTTCTCGTTGACGATAAGGGCAGAGAACGTATTTTCCACGGTGTGAATTTTGTAGACAAGAGCGACTATATTTTCGGCAAGCAGAAGGTTCAGGATCTCGACGAAGAGATGATTAAGAAAATCGCTGCAAACGGTGTCAATCTTATAAGACTCGGTTTCACCTGGGCAAAGGTTGAGCCTGCACCCGGCGCATATAACGATGAGTATCTTGACAGACTTGCAGAAACTCTCGACCTTCTTGAAAAGTACAATATCTACGCTTTTCTTGATATGCATCAGGATTTGTATTCTTCAACCACAAATTCAGACGGTGCACCTGCGTGGGCAGTTATTCTTGACGGTATTCCCGTTAAGCCGACGAAATTCGTATGGGCAGAGGGTTATTTCTGGGGCAAGGCTTGTCACAGAGCTTTTGATAATTTCTGGGCGAACAGAAAGGTTAAGGGTAAAGGCTTGCAGGATTACTACGCAGACTGTTGGGCACATATCGTTGAAAAGCTCGGCGAAAAGCCTGCGGTTATCGGCTACGATGTTATGAATGAGCCGTTCCCTGGTTCACCCGGCGGTAAGGTTTTCAAGAGAATCGTTGCAGGCGCAGTGAAGACAATTCTTTTCGACCCCGAGGTTAAGCGTACAGATCTCATCAAAGAGCTGTTTGATAAAGAAGATCCGATTGGCAAGGTGCTTACTCACATCGAGTATTCTCCGTTCCACAGAATAACAAAATCTTCCGAAGAACTCATCAGAATTTTCGACACTAAAGTTTATGCGCCTTTCCTTGCAAAGGTTGCAACAAAAATCCGTGAGAAGAGCGATAAGATTGTTCTTATGGAAAATTGCTATTATTCAAATCTTGGTATTCCGTTCTGCGCACCGCCCATCAAGGTAAACGGTGAGCGTGACGATAACCAGGTTTTTGCGCCGCACGCATACGACCTTATGGTTGATACTCCGGCATATAAATTTGCTCACAACGGCAGAGTTGCAGGTATCTTCGGCGAACACAGACGCAGTCAGGAAAGACTTGATGTTCCCGTAATCGTAGGTGAGTGGGGTAGCTTCGGCGACGAAACTGACGATTGGCTTCCGCATATCCAACACCTTTTTGAAGTGTTTGAGGGTTACCATTGGAGTCATACATATTGGGCATACATTCCGGGCTTCTTTGAAAACCGTCTTATGAAGGTTTTCCGCCGTCCGTTCCCGAAGGCTGTATCGGGTAAGATTGACAGTTATCATTACGACCTTAAGGAAGAAACATTTACTCTCAGTTTCACTCAGGGTGAGGAAGATTGCGGTGAAACAGTAATCGGTACTCCGTTCGAGGTTGAAAAGGTAACCGTTGACGGCAAGGAAAAGAAGGTCAAGGTCAAGAATAACGAATTCGTTATCAAAACAAAGCCCGGCAAGCACACTGTTGTGGTCGAGGTTGACGATTAATAAAAGTTTGACTTTTAAATCCGTGACACGAAAGTGTTGCGGATTTTTTATACTCAAAAACGAGTAAACGGGAGAAAAAACTTGAAAATCGAAGTAAAAACGAGCTAATAGCACTGTAATTTCAAAAATCAGACCGCAAAAAGCTGTTTTGACCTTTTCTGACCTTTGACGGAAGGTCAAAGAAGGTCTATAATTATGACAGAAAGGTCAAAGAAAGTCAAAGTCAAAACGAAAGGAGTTGATGATATGAGTATGAGTAACGTCATCGCGCAGATGATTCTTGAGATGATGCAGGAGGCAGGCGAAACCGAAATTCAGCGAAACGAGCTTGCGCAGACTCTCGGCTGTGTTCCCAGCCAGATAAATTACGTCATATCGTCGCGATTCACTCCCGAGCAGGGTTATATCGTAGAAAGCAGACGAGGCGGAGGCGGTTATATCCGTATCGCTCGTATAAAATATGATAAGGGTACGATGCTTATGCACGTCGTCAATACCGTCGGCAACAGCATCGATGAAGCAACCTGCAGAGCACATATCTATAATCTCAACTATCAGAATATAATATCAGCAGATGCTTCAAGGCTGATTCTCGCCGCCGTCAGCGACAAATGCTACCGCGAGCTTGAACCTCAGGTACGCGACAGGGTTCGTGCGGCAATCTTCAAACAAATGCTATTAAACGTGAAAGGATGATTTTATATGTTGTGTCAGAATTGCGGAAAAAATGAAGCTACAACTCATATCAAGCGTGTTGTAAACGGTGAAACAGCAGAAACACATCTCTGTCCTTCCTGCGCAGAACACCTCGGTTACGGTGATATGTTTTCGGGCTTCGGATTTAATTTAGACGGATTTTTCGGCGGACTTCTCGGGGAAAATCTCCCGTTGATCAGCACTGAAAGGGAAGAAAAATGCCCCAAGTGCGGCTATACTTTCTCCGACATTGCCAAAAGCGGTAAGTTAGGCTGTGCCGATTGTTACAGAAAGTTTTACGACAAGCTCTTGCCTTCGCTTCAGCGGATTCACGGCAAGATAAAGCACACGGGCAAGCAGGCTATGATTCCCGTTCAGGTGAACACAGAGCCGAAAATTAATCCCGTTGCAAAGCTTAAAGAGGATTTGCAGAAAGCGATTGAAGAACAGAATTTTGAACAGGCAGCTGTTCTTCGTGACAGAATAAAAGAAATGGAGGCGGACAAGAATGAATAAGTGGTACGTTGAAAACGGCGAACAGGGCGATATTGTTATCAGCACACGTGTCCGCCTTGCAAGAAACCTCGAAGACTATCCTTTTCCGTGCCGTCTTACCGTAAAGGGCAAGGAAAAAGTTTGTGAAGAGATTAAAAATGCAATCCTCTCCGACGACAGTTGGGGATTCGGCTACACATGGATGAAAGATTTCACAAGAGCACAGTCGGTGTCTCTTGCGGAAAGACATCTCATCAGCCCTGAATTCGCATCTGACCGTGCAGGCAGAGCTCTTCTTCTTACCGATGATGAGGCTGTCAGCATAATGCTTTGCGAGGAAGACCATATCCGACTTCAGGTTATGATGGCAGGTCTTGCACTTAAAGAGGCTTACAGTGTGGCAGATAAAATTGATAACATTATTTCTTCAAAGCTCAACTATGCTTATGATGACAGAATCGGCTATCTCACTCAGTGCCCGACAAATCTCGGCACAGCTATGAGAGCCTCCGTAATGCTTCATCTGCCTGCACTTACACGTTGCGGACAGATCGGCAAGCTTGCATCAACCGTTTCAAAGCTCGGTCTTGTTATCCGCGGTGCATACGGTGAAGGAAGCAGCCCGAAGGGAGATATCTATCAGCTCAGCAACCAGATAACTCTCGGAATTTCAGAGGAAGCTGCACTTAACAATCTTCAGTCAATTACACTTCAGCTTGTGGCTCAGGAAAGAGCTGCGGCAGAAAAACTTATTGAAAATCCCATCGAGGAGGACAGAATCTTCCGCGCATGGGGCATACTCAAGAATGCAAGGGTACTCAGCGGTGACGAGTTTATGGAGCTTTCGTCACTGTTAAGAATGGGTATCTCTAATAAGTCAATCGATTTTGACATTGCAAAGCTCAATGAGCTGACAACAAGAGTTCAGCCTGCGACAATAAATGCCGCAGAAGGCAAGGAACTCACCTCACAGCAGAGGGATATCCTTCGTGCAAAGTGGGTAAGAGAAGCTCTTGAATAATTTTGAAGCTCCGTTTTTACGGAGCTTTTATTTATGGGAGGAGATAATATGTACAAATTCACAGGCTTTACGCAGAAAGCAAATTCAGCACTCAATTCTGCAATTGAGTTTGCAGAAAATCTTGGCCACACCTATATCGGCAGTGAACATCTTCTGCTCGGTCTGATTGCAAGTGACGGAAGTGTGGCACAGACTGCACTTGAAACACGAGGTGTAACATTTGATAAGATAGAAAATGCAATCAGGACAGAAATCGGTATCGGCACTCCGACGGTGCTTTCTCCGAACGATTTTACGCCGAGAAGCAAAAATATAATCGAAATTTCCGTTTCTCAGGCGAGATCGTCGGGACAGAATTACGTCGGCACTGAGCACATCCTTATTGCAATAATCAAGGATTCAACCTGCTATGCGATGACGCTACTTGAAACCCTTGGCGTTTCGGTAAGCGAAATTTCGGGTGACCTCAGCCGTTTTTCTTCGGGTTCGCAATCTTCTTCACAGCATAAAGGCGAAAGAAAGTCCAAGGCTGACGGTAAAACACCCACTCTCGAGCAATACGGCAGGGATTTGACGGATATTGCCAAGCAGGGCAAGATTGACCCTGTTATAGGCAGACAGAGGGAAATAGAACGTGTTATTCAGATTTTAAGCAGACGCACAAAGAATAATCCGTGTCTTATCGGTGAACCAGGTGTCGGCAAAACAGCAATCGCAGAAGGTCTTGCGCTCAAAATTTCGTCAGGCGAAGTACCCGAGCTTCTGAAAGATAAAAGAATAATTGCCCTTGACCTTACAAGTATGGTTGCAGGCACAAAGTACAGAGGCGACTTCGAAGAAAGAATCAAAGCGGCGATTGAGGAAGTTTCAAATTCGGGCGACGTGATTCTTTTCATCGACGAGGTGCATACTCTAATCGGTGCAGGTTCGGCAGAGGGTGCGGTCGATGCCGCGAACATCCTCAAGCCTGCTCTTGCGAGGGGTGAAATGCAGGTCATCGGCGCAACAACGCTTGAAGAATACAGAAAGAACATCGAAAAAGATTCAGCGCTCGAAAGACGTTTTCAGCCCGTAGTTGTCGGCGAGCCGAGCAGCGAAGAAGCTGTTGAAATCCTCAAAGGCTTGCGCGACAAGTATGAAGCACACCATAAGGTTAAAATCACAGACGAGGCAATTGAAGCGGCTGTTAAAATGTCCGTAAGATATATCGGCGACCGTTTCCTGCCTGACAAGGCGATTGACCTGATTGATGAGGCGGCTTCGAAGGTAAGGCTTCGTGCATATACTCCGCCTGAGGATGTGCGCGAGCTTGAAGATAAAATCAAACACATCGCAGAGGAAAAGCAGACGGCGGTAAACAGCCAGGATTTCGAAAAAGCGGCTTCGTTGCGCGATGAAGAAAAAGAAATGCAGACTCAGCTCGCAAAGCTTCAGGCTGAATGGCAGAAGAAGACAACGGAAACAAACGGCGAAGTTACTCCCGATGAAATCGCAACAATTGTTTCGGAATGGACTCATATTCCTGTTGTTCAGCTGACACAGGAGGAAAGCGAACGTCTTCTTCATATGGAGGATGAATTGCACCGCAGAATCGTCGGTCAGGACACAGCGGTTTCGGCTGTTTCAAAAGCAATCAGGCGAGGCAGGGTAGGGCTTAAAGACCCGAAAAGACCAACTGGTTCATTCATCTTCCTCGGCCCGACGGGCGTCGGCAAAACTGAACTTTGCAAAACTCTTGCGCAGACTCTTTTCGGCGATGAAAACGCAATGATTCGCCTTGATATGTCCGAGTATATGGAAAAGCACAATGCCTCAAGACTTGTCGGCTCTCCTCCGGGCTATGTCGGCTATGACGAGGGCGGTCAGCTTACTGAAAAAATCCGTCGCAAGCCGTACAGCGTGGTGCTTTTTGATGAAATTGAAAAGGCGCATCCTGATGTTTTCAATATGCTTCTGCAGATTCTTGACGACGGCATACTGACGGATTCGCAGGGAAGAAAGGTCGATTTCAAAAACAGCATCGTTATTATGACTTCGAATATCGGCGCGAAGCTCATCAGTAACACGGGTGCAAAGGCACTCGGTTTCAGCGGTAGTGAAAACGGCGGTATTATGAGTCAGGACGCAATCAAAGACGCAGTTACGGGCGAATTGAAAAAGTGTTTCCGTCCCGAATTTCTTAACCGTGTTGATGATATAATCGTTTTTGAACAGCTTTCAAAGGATAACATCAAGGAAATTGCAGGCAGACTTCTTAATGTGCTTTCAAAAAGAGTTTCCGAAATGGGAATTGAAATCGAATTTGATGCTTCTGCAGTTGAAAAGATTGCAGATGAAGGATTTGACCCGATTTACGGTGCAAGACCGTTGAAGAGAGCAATTCAGTCGCAGATTGAAGATAAACTCAGCGAAGCAATGCTTGAAGGAAAAATAAAAGCAGGTGAAAAATACACCTGCAGATTCAAAGATAATGAGTTTATTTTTGAGTAAAATTAAAAGAGGCTGTTTCTGACAGCCTCTTATTTTATTCTTGCCTGAATATGATAAATGCAATTTTTGAAAACAAATCGTTTTCGTAAGGTATCTGTCCGAAAACAAGCGGATACCCTGCAACGAATGCGACAAT
The DNA here is from genome assembly GCA_045533625.1 of Acutalibacteraceae bacterium. Lineage (GTDB taxonomy): Bacteria > Bacillota > Clostridia > Oscillospirales > Acutalibacteraceae > CAG-488. The sequence continues at coordinate 12,796 of JAZSID010000128.1, forward strand.
AAGAAGAAAGATAAGCTTGTGATTTTTGAAAAAAGAAGTGATTGAATCGAAGTTCTTTTCTTTTGGAAGTGCCGCAAACAAAGCAAAAACGGAAACAAGAATAAAGATAACAGACTCAAGGTTTTTGCTCAGCGCAAATCCGTACAAAGCACAAAGGAAGGAAACGACTGTTGCGACTGAAGCAAGAATTTCTTTTTTGATTATGAGTTTGATTAAAACGAAAAGAATAACAACCAAAAGCGGAATTGAAGCGACAAGGTAATCCGTAAGCACTCTTATATGACTTGTCGAAAAATGCACAAGATGAAGTGAAAGATAATACGAACTGAATTGGTCAACGTAGAAGTCAATATTGCCGAGAAGCTTTGTAAAAACAAAAGCCAAAACTGAAACAACGGCAGAGAATATTGCAGGAATCTTCTGCTTTTTCAAAAGAAGAACAAACAATATCACCGGGACAAAAAACAGAATTGTCAGCGGTTGAGCAAGAACACAAAGACCTGCAAAAACAGGTGGTAAGAATTTTTGCTTTTCAGCGAAAGCAATAGCCAAAAGGAAAAACGAAAGCGAAAGAAGAATGTGAATATCAAATGTAAGGAAAATCACATTACAGGAAATGAGTGTTAAAAGTGAAAAAGCAGGGAAGTAAATTTCCTCATCATCCTTGACGTTAAAAGAGAAAAACAAAGCAGCACCAAGGCAGACGAGCAAACGCAAAGCGAAAACGGCAGGCTTTTCAAATCCGCCGTAAATAATGCTGAGCATCGCGAGAACTGCAAATGATGCAAGAGAATATTTGTTTTTTTCAACAACAGCTTTGATTTTCATTTCTTAAATTCCTAACAGCTTCGCAAAGGAAGCAACGTAAATAATGTAGAATACAACAATTACAAAATGCTTTTTAAAAAATACCGTGATTTTTTCGGCAGTTTCGCAAACGGCTTCATTTTTGCGGTGAAGCATAAAAAGGTAAAGCAGACACTGGCTTGTTATAATCGCCGAAGTCCAACGGTTCCAGTTAAGTCCGAAAATATAGGCAGGAACAGTTGAAAGCGGATGAATAAGGCAAAGGAAAAATGTGAACTTTTCAGTTTTATCTTCGGATTTGCGAAGAGCCTTAACCCAACCGTAAGCGAAAAGAATAAGAAGAGGAGCGAAGATTACAGCTATTCCGAGCAGGTTGGATGCCGACATCGTCGTTGTGATTTCTTCAAGAATGAAGTCAGCGCCAGTTGTATATTCGTTAGGGACAACGGACATCAGCCATTCTTTGGTGAGTGGCATATCTGCTTTTTGGAGCATAAAGTCTGTCATCTCGTCAACGGAAGCAAAGCCTTTGGCTGTTCTTGTTTTGAGTGTTATCAGACCGAGCACGATGAGTGAAATATATGTTACCGCGCAAAGAGCTCCGTCACGGATATACTTTTTGTTTTTGAACATATTGTAAAGCAAAGCAATTGCAACGGGTACCATATAAAGGAAAAGATATGCGTGATGGATTGCAGTGCAAATCAGCATAACGATCGGCACACCAAAACGCAAGAATTTGTTTTCGTTAAGGGCAAATGCGATAAGCGTTAAAAGGATAAGGTATATGTCCGTAATGCCGAGCCATGAAGCAAAAAGCGGCATGAAAATCGGCGAGCCGAGCATAATTGCGATAATTCCTGTTACGGCGCTTTTGTTTTCGCAGTGACGGATTAAATAACCGCCCGACAAAGCAATCGAAATGCTCAACAACACACATACTGTGAACGAGAGAGTGAAAAGCAAATTGAGCGATACCGTGTCCGAAAACCACGATATTATTTCACCGAGAAATGCACGCGGCATAAACCCGTGGCTGTAATCTCCAAGGTATGTCAGCAGCTGCCATAAGGGCATACCTTCTTCTTCGGGCACGAAAACAAACAACTGTGCAAGAAGAAAAAGAAGGATACAAAACTCATATTTAGTTTTTTCGTAAAGTTTTTTTAACATACGAAACACCGTTATTCTGAATAAATATCTTTTGTGCCGTCGGGCAGTTCAACTCCCTTGTCGTAAGTCACGATGAGGGTTGTGAATTTTTTATAGTCGAATGAATGAATCACGTTTTTGCTGATTGAAAACATATCTCCTGATTTGAAAGAATGAGTTTCTTCTTTGCCGTCTTTTTTAACGGTAACGTCAACTTCACCGTCGATGATGAAGAATGTTTCTTTGTTGAGCTTGTGGTAATGACCGCCTCTTAAGGAAGACGGGTTGGATTCTACATAATTCACCTGTGCGATTTCTCCGTGAAGAAGCTGCATAAGCTTTCCGCGCTCATCGTTGAATTCAAAGTCAGGTTTTAAAATTTCAATCATAAAAATTCACCTTAAAAATTAGCAAAGGATTTGTTTTTGACAATATTATAAGTCTTGATAAGCTCTTCAATACCGTCGTCGAGAGTATATTCGGGTTTCCAACCCGTGCTTTCAAGCCTCTCGTTTGAAACAATGTAATTTCTCTTATCGGGATCTTTGTTAATTTCCGATTCAAAGAAAGTGAAAGAGGGGATATGCTCCCTGATTTTTTCGCAAAGCTCAATTTTTGAAAGGTTAGCGTCCGAAAGGCCGCAGTTGTAGGACTTACCCTTCATTGTTTCAAAGTTATTGATAGCGTGAATATATGCGCCAACAACATCACGGATGTGAATGAAGTTTCTTTTGAAATGACCTTCGAAAATAATCATTGTCTTGTCATTCACGGCACGGTAAACAAAATCGTTGACGAGAAGGTCAAGTCTCATTCTCGGTGATGCGCCGAAAACTGTTGCGAAACGGAAAGTGAGCGAATTACCGCTTTCAAGGATTGATTTTTCAGCCTCAGCTTTAGTTGTGCCGTAAAGTGAAATCGGGTTAAGCGGAGTTTCTTCCGTACAGTAGATATTGCCGTCGGATGTACCGTAGCCACTGTTTGTGCAGGGGAAGATAATCTTCTGCTCAGGTTTTCTTAATTCAAGAAGTGTAAGAATCGCGTCAAGGTTTGTCGTTTTTGCCGCAACCTTGTCGTAATCGCAGAGAGGGAATCCGACGAGTGCCGCAAGCGGAATGATGGAATCTGCACCGTCAATGAATTTTTCAACGGTGTCACGGTCGCGGGCATCGCCACGGATTATATTGAAGTTTTTGTTATGGCAACAGTCAAGAAGTGCTGTCTGGCCGAAGTAAAAGTTGTCAAGCACGCTGACCTCGTGACCGAGCTTCAGCAGCTCAGGTACAAGCACACAGCCGATATAGCCTGCACCACCCGTGATTGCAATTTTCATAATCATTTACCTCCGCCGTAAATAAGTTTTGTGCCCTCGTCTTCGAACTCAAAGGGGATAATCCTTGAAGGTTCAAAGATTTTTTTTACGTTTTCGCGTTTTTCTTCAGGCACGTAAAGAAGCATAAATCCGCCGCTGCCTGCGCCAAGGATTTTTCCGCCGAGCGCGCCCGCTTTTCTTGCAGAATCGTAAATCTCATCGATTTCGCTTGTGGTGATTCTGTCCGAAAGTGTACGTTTTAATTTCCATGTATAATCAAGAAGTTTGCCGAAATCATCAAGGTCGTTGCCTGAAACAAGGATTCTTTCCCCCTCGGTAACGAGCGACTTCATTTCGTTGAGCTCTGAAATTTTATGAGGTATATTGTTTTGTTGTGCGACGGCAACCTCGCCCGAAAAATGCGAAAATCCCGTAAAAACAAGAAGCAGGTTGTTGTTAAATTGCTTTTTATTTTTGTGTGAAATGTCAACGGGAAGAATTTTGTATCCGTCAGCATCAAATGTAATCTTGTTAAGTCCGCCGAACGCAACTGCAAGCTGGTCCTGAACTCCGCCCGCTTCGTTGCAAAGAACTCTTTCAAGGTAAATAGCCTCTTTTGCAAGCTCCATTTTGCTGAGCTTTTCTCCCTTGAGCAGGTGAAGCTCATTAAGAAGCCCGACTGCAAATGACGAGCTTGAACCGATACCCGAACGTGCGGGAAGGTCAGCATCATATGCAATCTGCACTCTGTCGGTGCCGATATATTTGAGCGCCTCCCTTACAAGCGGATGCTCAAGCTCATCGGGGGAGTTGAAACGTTCGATTTTTGAATATGTAAACTGGTTTTTGTATTCGAAAAGTGCAGGAAGTTTTCTGACTGTTACATAGGAATATTTGTTGAATGTTGCAGACAGAACACACCCGCCGTACTTGTTGAAGTACGCAGGGAAATCAGTTCCTCCGCCAAGGAAGGACATTCTGAACGGTGTTCTGGTCGTAAACATTTACTTAATCTCATCCTTTATAAATTCTGAAAGTTTTTTGTATTTTCTGACGTGCGGCACACTGAGCGTGTTGTCGCTTCCTGTCAGGAAAATCGGGGTGCATCCTGCATCAATTGCGGCAAGGACATCTTTTTCCGAGTCGCCTACCATAAACGATTTTGAAAGGTCGATATTGAAATCTTCTGCAGCTTTTCTTATCATACCGCCCGAAGGTTTACGGCAGTCACATTGAATCTTAAGCTCTGCCTTTTCACCCTCAAATCCTTTGTCTGGGTGGTGAGGACAGAAGTAGAGAGCATCAATGTAAGCTCCGTCTTCGCCAAGAAGCGTGTCAAGCTTTGCGTGAATTTCATCAAGCACGGCAAAGCTCATTCTGCCCATAGCAATTGACGGCTGATTGGTAATGATAATTGCAAGGTAACCGCTACGGTTGATTTTTTTGATCGCATCTGCAGCACCACTTATCAGCTCAAGCTGTTTGGGTGAGGTGATATATCCCTTGTATTTGTTGATTGTGCCGTCGCGGTCAAGGAAGATAGCTTTCTGCTTTTTGTCAGCTCTTTTTGAAAAAACAATACCGTTTTCAACGTCAGCGGTAACGTGTCGAAGCCTGTCCGATGTACCCATATCCTTGACGTATTCTGCGGAATGATATGCATAAACTCTGCCTGTGTCAAGAATCGGCTCAATAACGTCTGCACGAAGGTTAAGCTTATCTTCACTGTGACTAGTGTAAAGAATTTCTTTCGAAAGGATATGAACACCTGCGTTTACACAATTTTTGTAATTGCCGTGCCCGTCGTTTTTGAACCAATCCGTTACGACGTTATCTTTGTTACAAACAACAAGCTCACTGTCATAAGGGTGAGAATTGGGGTGAACGAAAAGCGTTGCAAGTGCATTGTTGCTTTTATGAAAATCAATCATCCTCTGAAAATTGATGTTGAAAATGAGGTCGCCGTTGATAAGAAGAAAATCTTCGATCAGTCTTTCTCGTATTTTGAACAGAGCTCCTGCCGTGCCGAGAGGTATTTCCTCTTCGTAATAAGTGATGTTGACGCCAAGTAAAGAACCGTCACCGAAATAATTCATAATATGATTACGCATATGGTGAACAACTATAATGATGTCGGTAATACCTGAATCACGGAGGTTTTCTATCTGATATTCAAGGACAGGTCTGCCGCAGATTTCAATCATCGGCTTTGGTCTGTCGCTGTAAAAACGGGCAAGTCTTTTGCCAAAGCCACCTGCCATAATAACAGCTTTCATTTTATCACCTGTTAAACGTTTATTTTAATTTCATCAATGCCGAGGACGGATTTGAGAAGTGAATTGTCCATCGCGGTTGATGATGTGCGAGTTTCGTAAAAAAGCTTCATAATTTCAGCTTCGGGAGTTTTTACAATGTGCTCCAAAGGTAAATTATGCTTTTTCGCAATCATAACTCCGACATCGTATTTGCTCAAAGAATCGTCGCCGCAAAGGTTGAGAATCCGCGGAACATTATCTTTGTTTGTAAGTTTAAAAAGTATATCCGCCACGCTCGCATAATCAAGAGCAGAACGCCAAAGACCGTCCGCGAGAGTGAAATCTTCACCCTGTACCGTTTTTTCGACAATGTTGTCATAAAAATGCTTCTTGTTTTGGAGAATTGACGGTCCGATCATGAACGGCAATCTTACAACATTGAAGCCGTAACCCGTAACGAGATTTTCAGCTTCAAGCTTCTGTCTTCCGTATTCGCTGACAGGTGATGTTGCGTCGGTTTCTTTAAAAAACGGGGTTTCTTCCGTGTTTTCTCCGTAAACGCAATCGGTTGATGAAAAATAAAGATTTTTTGCATCTTTGAATGTATCAAGGAAATTTTCCAACGCGGTTATATTTATGCTTCTTGCAAATTCAGGCTCGCGCTTGACAAGGTCAAGATTGTGACAAGCGGAAAAATAGAAAATGTTGCAATCTGAAATGTCGCCTGCAAGATCAGCAAGGTTGTTTATATCGTCGTTATTCGTAACGTCAAGCTTTACCCACTCAACTCTGTCGGAAAAAAGACTTTCCTTTTTGCCGTGATAGGTAGCAATTGTCCTCCCGTCAGTGTTGCTGACAAGAGTTTTTAAAACATATGAGCCTAAAAAGCCGTTTGCACCGATAACAATGTACATTCTGCCACCTCTGAGCATATATATAACATTCTATCACAATTGTTCTTTTTATTCAATATAAAAATGTTTAACCGGAGACAGTTAATCCAATACTCATAAAAAGGGAAATTTTTGCAAAGTTAACAAAGAATTCATAAATAAACTGTTGACAAATCTGTCGGAGAGTTGTATATTATAAATGCAATTAGCACTCAAACAAAAAGAGTGCTAACGGTGCTAAAGGCGGTGAGAGAATGGAACTCAGTCAGAGAAAAGAAAAGATACTCGCTGCTGTTGTAGAGCATTATATAAAGACGGGCGAGCCTGTTGGTTCCAAAACTCTTTTGTCTGCGCTCGATATAACCGTATCAAGCGCAACCATAAGAAACGAGATGGCGGAGCTTGTTGCTCTGGGTTACCTTGAACAGCCTCATACTTCCGCAGGACGTATTCCTACGAACGAAGGCTACAGGTACTATGTCGATCATCTTATGGGTGTCCGTCCGCTTGACGAATCCGTAAAAAGGCAGATTGAAGCAGGCGTTTCCTTAAAGAACGCAAGTCCGGAAGCAATCCTTGCAAAGGCGAGTGAATTTCTTGCAGATATGACGGACTGCGCCGCCGTTTCAACAACTCCTTCGGGCGAAAACGCAACGATAAAGAGAGTTGAGTTTGTTCCCGTAGGAACAAGAACGGGAATGATAGTTCTGCTTACCTCAACGGGAGTTATCAAAAGCAAGGTTTGCAGAAGCGATGTTGACCTTAACTCTTCGATGATTGAAAAGTTTTATAACATCGTTAAATCTTCTTTCCTCGGTCTTCCGCTTGATGAAATCGATACGGCAACCCTGCAGACGCTTGTTGCTTCAATGGGAATGGATGCGCTGACGATGATTCCTTTTGTTTCAGCGGTTTCCGACCTCGCACAGGAAGCGATGCAGACGATGGTAATGCTCGGCGGTCAGTCAAATATCCTGCGTTACCGTGAGGATTACGGCACAACAGCTTACGAGCTTATGGATTTCCTTCGCAGAGGTGAGCCGATAAGTCAGCTGCTTGCAAACAGCAAAGAGGACTTCGACGTTAAAATCGGCGGAGAAAACAAATTTAAACAGCTTGAAAATTCAAGCGTCATAATGGCACACTACAACATTGACGGTGATAATCGCGGCTCGATTGGAATAATCGGCCCGACGAGAATAGATTATGCAAGTCTTATACCGAGCGTAAGGTACCTTACCGATTTAGTGGGTGAGTTGCTTACACAGACGCTCAATGACGACTGAAAGGAATGAAACTGATTGGCAAAGGATAAGAAAAAGAACAATGCCGACGAAGAAGTAATCGAGCAGGAAGCAACAGCAGAAGAAGTTGCGGAACCCTCAAAGGAAGAGGAACTTCAGAAACAGCTTGACGAGAAAAACGATCAGCTTTTAAGAATGGCTGCGGAGTACGATAATTTCCGTAAGCGTTCACAAAGAGAAAAAGAAGCACTTTACGCGGAATGTAAGGCTTCGGTTATCAACGCACTTTTACCCGTAGCTGATAATTTTGACAGAATTTTTGCAAATCCCGACGGAACAATTGAGGATTACAAAAAGGGTGTTGAAATGACATTCAAACAGTTCAGCGACGTGTTTAAAAGCCTCGGCATCGAATCATTCGGTGAGGTTGGCGAAGAATTTGACCCCAACATTCACAACGCAGTAATGCATACAGAAGACGATTCGGTGGGCGAGAATACAATCACAACAGTAATTGTCAAAGGCTATAAGCTCGGCGACAAAATCATCCGTCCTGCTATGGTAGCAGTGGCAAACTAAATAAATTGGAGGAAAATTATTATGGCAAAGATTATCGGTATCGACTTAGGTACAACAAACTCATGTGTATCAGTTATTGAAGGCGGCGAGCCTGTAGTTATCGCAAACGCAGAAGGCGCAAGAACAACTCCGTCAGTTGTAGGCTTCGGCAAGAACGGCGAAAGAATGGTTGGCCAGGTTGCAAAAAGACAGGCTATCACAAATCCTGACAGAACAGTTGCATCAATCAAGCGTCAGATGGGTACAGATTACAAAGTAACAATCGACGACAAAAAGTACACTCCGCAGGAAATTTCTGCAATGATTCTTCAGAAGCTTAAGACAGATGCTGAAGCATACCTCGGTGATGTTGTTACAGAGGCTGTTATCACAGTTCCTGCATACTTCACAGACGCACAGCGTCAGGCAACAAAGGACGCAGGTAAGATCGCAGGTCTTGAGGTTAAGAGAATCATCAACGAGCCGACAGCTGCTGCTCTTGCTTACGGTATCGACAAGGAAGACGACCAGAAGGTTATGGTTTATGACCTCGGTGGCGGTACATTCGACGTTTCAATCATCGAAATGGGTGACGGTGTTCAGGAAGTTCTTGCAACAGCAGGTAATAACCGTCTCGGCGGTGACGACTTCGACCAGAGAGTTATGGACTGGATCGTAAACGAATACAAGATGTCAAGCGGAATCGACCTTCGTGCAGACAAGATGGCTATGCAGAGACTCAAGGAAGCTGCAGAAAAGGCAAAGATTGAGCTTTCAGGCGTTACATCATCAGATATCAACCTTCCGTACATCACAGTTGATGCAACAGGTCCGAAGCACCTTGAAATGACTCTTACAAGAGCAAAGTTCAACGAGCTTACAGCAGACCTTGTTGAAGCAACAATGGGACCCGTTCGTCAGGCAATGAAGGATTCAGGTCTTTCAAATTCAGAAATTGACAAGGTTCTTATGGTCGGCGGTTCTTCAAGAATTCCTGCTGTTCAGGAAGCAATCAAGAAGTTCATCGGCAAGGATCCGTTCAAGGGTATCAACCCCGACGAGTGTGTTGCAATCGGTGCATCACTTCAGGCAGGTGTTCTCGGCGGTGAAGTTAAGGGTCTTCTCCTTCTCGACGTTACTCCGCTTTCACTCGGTATTGAAACAATGGGCGGTATCAACACAAAGATTATCGAAAGAAATACAACAATCCCCGTAAAGAAGAGCCAGATCTTCTCAACTGCAGTTGACAATCAGCCGTCAGTTGAAGTTCATGTTCTTCAGGGCGAAAGAGAATTTGCAAAGGATAACAAGACTCTCGGTATCTTCCACCTTGACGGAATTATGCCGGCACGCCGCGGTGTTCCGCAGATCGAAGTAACATTCGATATCGACGCTAACGGTATCGTTCACGTTTCAGCTAAGGACCTCGGCACAAACAAGGAGCAGTCAATCTCAATCACATCTTCAACAAATATGTCTAAGGAAGACATCGAAAAGGCTGTTCACGAGGCAGAGCAGTTCGCTCAGGAAGATAAGCAGCGCCGTGAGGAAGTTGACACAAGAAACAACGCAGACCAGATGGTTTACCAGTGCGAAAAGCTTATCTCTGAGGAAGGCGACAAGTTCTCTGAAGAGGATAAGGCAGCTCTCACAGCAGACATCGAATCTCTTAAGGAAGCTCTCAAGGGCGAAGACATCAACCTCATCAAGAATAAGCAGGAAGCTCTTCAGGCTAAGTTCTACGAGGTTTCAGAAAAGATGTACAAGGCAGCTCAGGCTGCTGCAGGAGCACAGGGCGCACCCGATATGGGTGATATGGGCGGTGCTCCCAACGGTGACGGCTTCTACGAGGCAGATTACACAGACGTAACAGACGACGAATAATCATAATTTATGTTAATCACGTTTTGCGGAAGATGAATTTTCTTCCGCAAGACTTGTTTCAAAGTCAGGGGCTTAATTATGGCTGATAAAAGAGACTATTATGAGGTGCTCGGTGTTGACAAAAACGCGAGTGCCGATGAAATAAAAAAAGCATACAGAAAAAAGGCAAAGCAGTTCCATCCCGACCTTAACCCCGGGGACAGCGTTGCTGAAGCTAATTTCAAGGAAGCAAACGAAGCTTATGAAGTGCTCAGCGACGAGCAGAAAAAAGCACGCTACGACCAGTTCGGTCACGCAGGCGTTGACCCGAACTACGGCGCAGGCGGAGGCTTTGGCGGCGGCTTCGGTGGCGGATTCGGCGATGACATCGACCTCGGCGATATTTTCTCAAGCTTCTTTGGCGGTGGCTTCGGCGGTGGCGGATTCGGAGGCGGCGGACGTCGCTCCAACCCCAATGCACCAAGACGCGGTGAGGACTTGCAGTCAACGGTTACAATTTCTTTCGAGGAAGCTGCAAAGGGTTGTAAGCGTAAGGTTGACGTAAACCGAATTGAAATCTGTCCTGAATGTAGCGGCAGCGGTGCAGAGAAAGGTACTTCACCGACGACTTGTCCCGAATGTCACGGCTCAGGTCAGGTAACTGCACAGCAGAGAACACCTTTTGGCGTTATCCAGACACAGAGAGCTTGTTCACGTTGCGGCGGTAAAGGTAAGATTGTTGAAACTCCGTGTCAGAAGTGCCGCGGCAGAGGTCGTGTTTCAAAGCACAGTGCTCTTGAAATTGATATCCCTGCAGGTATCGATGACCGTCAGACACTCAAGGTAAGAGGCGAGGGCAACAAGGGCATCAACGGCGGTCCTGCAGGTGACCTTCACGTTAATGTAAATGTCCGTCCACATCCGTTCTTTGAACGTGACGGCTTCAACGTATGGTGCGAGGTTCACGTTTCAGTTGTTCAGGCGACTCTTGGCGACAAGCTTCAGGTGCCTACACTTGACGGAAAAGTTGAGTACAGTATGCCTGCAGGCACACAGCCGGGCGCAGTTTTCGTTCTTAAGGGCAGAGGTATCCAGAACATACACACAAAGGTACGCGGTAATCAGATGGTGCGTATCATCGTAGATATTCCGACTAAGCTCAATGAGGCACAGAAGGAAGCACTTCTCAGGTTCAACGAAGCTATGGGCGGAAACAAACCTGACCCGGACGACAAAAAAGGCTTTTTCGGAAAGAAGCGCAGATAAGCGATGAAGTATAATACTTATATTTTTGACCTCGACGGCACGATTCTTGACACTCTTCTTGACCTTGCAAATGCGGTGAATTTTGCGATGCGTTCAAAAGGATTCCCTGAAAGAACCGTGGATGAAGTCAGAAGCTTCATCGGCAACGGCATAAAAGTGCTGATTAAACGTGCTGTTCCAAGGGGAACGAGTGAAGATGATTATGCAGAGGCACTTGAAATTTTCACAAAGAACTATCTTGAACATATCGCGGATTACACAAAGCCGTATGACGGAATAATCGACGTGATAAATGAGCTTAAAAAGAAAGGCTGCAAAACGGCAGTTGTTTCGAACAAAGCACATTTTGCAGCACAGGCGGTTGTCAAAGATTTCTTCGGAGATATTTTCGATGCTGTCGTAGGAAAAATGGATGAATTTCCGTCAAAACCCGAACCCGATTCACTTCTTTATACAATCAAAACTCTCGGCGCAGATAAAGAAAAATGTATTTACATCGGCGATTCCGATGTTGATGTGCTCACAGCACACAACGCAGGGATAGAGTGTATCGGCGTAACCTGGGGCAACCGTGATGAAGATGTTTTGCTTGCAAGCGGAGCAGAATATATCGCGCACAAGCCTGAAGATATTTTAAAAATATAAAAACACACCATACTTTCTCGATCGGAAAGTATGGTGTTCATTTTATCCTATAATATAATCCTTGTGTTTCTCCAAAAATCTTATATCAACAATTGCTTTGATATAAATTCCGTCGCCGCGGTATTCTTCTTCAAGAAGCACACCGTCCTCGCGGATGTAATTGACAAGTCCGCCGTCGCTGTAGGGGATAAGCAACTCAGCCTTTTTTCTTGTTAACGGCAAAGCCAGCTGAATCTGCGCAAGGAGATTGTCAAGACCTCTTTCGTTAAGGGCGGAAATCATGACAAACTTGCCCTCAGCAGGAAGGACGAATGAATTATCGCAAAGGTCGCACTTGTTGAGTACGGAAACAATCGGCTTGCCCTCGCAACCGAGTGACTCAAGAAGGCTCTTTGTAACCGCAAGATGTTCGGCACAGCACGGGTCAGAAGCATCGCATACATTAAGGATAACGGAAGCTGACGCTGCTTCTTCAAGCGTTGAATGGAAAGCCTGAACAAGGTGGTGCGGAAGTCTGCGGATAAGGCCAACCGTGTCAATGAGCATAACGCTTCGTCCGTCGGGCAGAATCAATGCCCTCGATGTCGGGTCAAGCGTTGCAAAAAGCTTGTTTTCTGCAAGTACTCCTGCATTTGTAAGCGCATTCATAAGTGTTGACTTTCCTGCGTTTGTGTAGCCGACGATTGCAACGGTTTCAACTCCGTCTTTTTCTCTTCTCGTGCGAAGCTGTTCACGTCTTTTCGCAATTTCTCTGAGGTCCTCTTCAAGGCTCTGAATTCTTCTGCGGATGTGACGTCTGTCGCTTTCAAGCTTTGTTTCACCGGGACCTCGTGTGCCGATACCACCGCCAAGCCTTGAAAGCTGAGTACCTTTGCCGCCGAGTCTGGGAAGGGAATACTTAAGCTGAGCGAGCTCAACCTGAATTTTACCTTCACCGCTTCGGGCTCTTGCAGCAAAAATATCAAGAATCAAAGTTGTCCTGTCGATAACGCGGATATCCGTTTCGTTTTCAATGTTTCTCTGCTGTGACGGAGTAAGCTCACCGTCAAAAATAAGCAGGTCAACATCGTTTGCTTCTGCAAATTCCTTGATTTCTTCAAGCTTACCGCTGCCGACGTACGTTGCCGAGTCGGGACGGTCACGCTTCTGCAATGTCTTTGCACAGACAACTGCACCTGCAGTGCGCGCAAGCTCCTCAAGCTCGTCTATCGAAACTTCGGCATCATAGGTGTCCATATCGATGCCGACGAGCATTGCGACTTCAGGCGACTGACTGTTTTCGTGTAATTCCATAAATCAATATCCTTCGGGATTATTTTTCTGCCATCTCCAGGAGTCTTCGCACATTTCGTCAAGACCTCTTTCGGCCTTCCAACCAAGTATTTCAAGAGCCTTTGACGGGTCTGAATAGCAGGTTGCAAGGTCGCCGGGACGACGGTCAACAATTTTATAATTAAGCGGCTTTCCGCAAGCCTTTTCAAATGCGTGAACAATGTCAAGAACGCTGTAACCGATACCTGTACCGAGGTTGTAAGCGTCAACGCCATTACCTGAAAGAACCTTTTCAACAGCCTTAACGTGGCCGAGAGCAAGGTCAACAACGTGAATGTAGTCACGGACGCCTGTACCGTCGTGTGTATCGTAGTCGTCACCGAAAACGCTGAGGCAAGCAAGCTTGCCGACAGCAACCTGAGTAATGTACGGCATAAGGTTGTTCGGGATGCCGTTCGGGTTTTCTCCGATACGTCCACTCTTATGTGCACCGATGGGGTTGAAGTAACGAAGAATTGCAATACTCCAATCGTTGTCCGATGCCCAAAGGTCACGGAGAATGAGCTCAATCATATACTTTGTTGTGCCGTACGGATTTGTTGTACCGCCGATCTGCATTGTTTCCTTAAGCGGTGAGGGGTTGTTCTCGCCGTAAACTGTTGCAGATGAGCTGAAAACAATCTTCTTGCATCCTGCGTCACGCATAGCTTCGCAGAGTGTGACTGTACCGCCGATGTTGTTTTCGTAATATTCAAGAGGCTTTGCACAGCTTTCGCCAACAGCCTTAAGTCCTGCAAAGTGAATTACTGCATCAATCTTGTTTTCTGCAAAAACCTTATCAAGACCTGCCTTGTCGCGGATGTCACATTCGTAGAATTTGAAATCCTTGCCTGTAAGCTCCTTGATTCTGTTGAGAGCTTCGGGACAGCTGTTGTAGAAATTATCAACAATAACAATGTCGTAACCTGCATCGAGCATCTCAACGCAAGTGTGTGAACCGATGTAGCCTGCGCCGCCTGTAACCAAAATAGTCATATTAATCACTCCAATTGACAAATTTTCACCAATACTGTATTATTATATAAGTTTTGAAAACAAATTGCAATAACAAATGAGGTTATTATGGGTAATTTATCAGACATTGGTGTAATAAAAAGCGTTCTGCAAAGGCACGGCTTTACTTTTTCAAAGGCACTCGGACAGAATTTCATTGTTAATCCGTCCGTTTGCCCGCGTATTGCGGAGGAAGGCGGTGCGAGAGAAGGTGTCGGCGTTCTTGAAGTCGGTGCAGGTATAGGTGTTCTTACCGCTGAGCTTGCGAAAAGGGCAGATAAGGTTGTTTGCGTTGAGCTTGATACAAGACTTCTTCCCGTGCTCGACGAAACGCTTGCAGATTATGACAATATTAAAATAATCAACGGCGACATTCTTAAGGTTGACTTGCACAAAATACTTGAGGAAGAATTCGGCGATATGCCTGTTATAGTTTGCGCAAATCTGCCGTATTATATTACTTCACCCGTAATTATGCGTTTGCTTGAAAGCAGGCTGAATATCGAATCCGTAACCGTAATGGTGCAGAAAGAGGCGGCTGTACGCCTTTGTGCCGAAGTCGGAAGCAGAGATTCGGGTGCGGTAACGGTAGCGGTCAATTTCTATTCGGAAGCGCAGAAGCTTTTCGACGTTTCACGAGGCTCGTTTATGCCTGCACCGAACGTTGACAGCGCGGTCATCCGACTTGATATCCGAAAGGAAGTACCCGTAGAAGTAACGGACGAAAAGTTCTTCTTCTCAATGGTGCGTTCAGCATTCAGTCAGCGAAGAAAAACCGCATCAAACGGTATCAGTTCGGGGCTCGGTATGCCGAAGCAGACAGTAATTGAAGCAATCGAAAACGCAGGACTTCCTGCAACAGTAAGAGCAGAAAGTCTTACAATGGAAGAACTCGGAATACTCTGTGAAGAACTTTATAAGTTGAGATGAGAAAAGGCGATGCAGATGCATCGCCTTTAAATATTTATCAGTAATTACCAATTGATTTCATAAACTGACTTTGTACCGCAGGGGAGAATTATGCCTGTCTTATCAAAGTGAATTGTCCACTTAAGGTCATACTCTGCTGTAAGAACATTACCTGTTTTTGCATCTACCGTAACTTTGATTGTTGAAGAAGGATAGGCAAGAGAAACTGTACCGACCATATTCTTTGCAATAGGAGGAATGTTCTCGTTAACGTCGTCAGGCACGATAATGCTGAATGCTTTCGGGTTGTGACCCGTGCCGTGTTGATACGAATCCGACTTGGCGTCATCAAGTGTTGCGATTGTGATTGTGTAAACACCGTCATTTTCTTTTAATGTAGCTGATTTGATATCATCAACCGTAAGCTTACTTGCATAGCTTTCGCCTTCAACGGGGAAATAAGTCTTGATTTCAGCACCTTTGTATGTATCAGCACCCAGAGAGTTGTCTTTAAACATCTGGTCTAACCATTCGTCACCGCCGAGCATGTTATAAACGCTTTGTATACTGCCCGAGATAGTGGTTTTGCCTGCAAGGTAGTTTGTAACGGATTTCTGTTCGACAGATTTAGCATCAGTTTTTACTCTGTTGATTGCTGTATTGAAATATTCAAGCACTTCAGCTGTATTGGAAGGAACGGAAGAATCATTATCAGGATCAATCAATCCAACTGAAATTTTAAGAACGACAAGCGCATCCGAAGAATTAATGTTGCCGTCTTCATTCATATCAGCAACGTTTTTGTTGAAATTCTTGGGGTTTGAGCCGACGGAGTACTGCAGGATAGCAAGAGCATCGGAAGAGTTGACATTGCCGTCTGAATTTACATCACCTTTAGTTGCGGCAAAGGCTGTGATTGTTGAAGTGAGAAGAATACCGAGAGTAAGCATTACACAAAATAACTTTTTCATTGCAGAATCCTCCTTGTTTTTATGTTTTAAACAGTAAAATTACATATACATTGGTCCTAAAGCACCGGGGTCGAGTTCTTCATAACCTGTCAGGTCGAAGAGTGAACGGTCAACGCTGTCTTTGAGTTCGTGAATTTTGCTGATTGCAATAGTGCTACCGTCAATAACTTCCTGACGAACCCACTTCTTGCCTTCAAAGTAGTACTTTGTAACAGTTCCGTCAGTTGATTTGTATTCTTCGCAGGTGTATGTTTTACTGCCTTCCTTAACGGTAGTAGTTTTTACGTAAGTATCGTTATCAGATTCAGTGTTTATAAAGTCACCGACGCCCATATCGTCGTCGGTTTCCATATACAATTTGGTTCCTAAATAATCAAGAGCGATATAGGTTTTACCGCCTTTGGTAATAACTTTTGAGTCCATTCCGTCAAGTGAAAGAGCTGCGGCGAAGTTGTTGCCGTCCATTGTCACCGTTGTAGGAATTTCTTCTCCTTCACCGATAACTGTCATCGAGAGAGTAAATTTGTTGTCTTTAATAACGCTTGTAATAACCTCGTCACGAAGAGTGGTTTTGGGTGTATTTGTATCACCGTCAACCAATCCGACTGAAATTTTAAGCACAGAAAGAGCATCAGAAGAATTAATCTTGCTGTCATTGTTCATATCAGCAACATTTTTGTTGAACTTTTTGGGGTTTGAACCAACCGCATACTGCAGAATAAGCAACGCATCCGAGGAGTTGATTTTACTGTCTGAGTTTACGTCACCTTTTGTTGCGGCAAAAGCTGTAAAAGATGAAGCTATGCAGATTGCGAGAACAAGTAATACGCATAATACTTTTTTCATAATAAATTCCTCCTTGAAATTGATTGCACTAATTTATTTGATTATATTACACTGTAGATAAAAAGTAAATAGTGGAGCAAAATTAACGCAAAAAACAGCAAAAAAATTAAAGCAAGCGGTAAAAAACCACTTGCTTTTACAATTATGCCTTCACAAACCAGAATTCACTTATCATAAATCCGTCAATCGGCTCGGTGATTTCAAGCGTAGCACTGCCGTTCATGATAAATTTTTCAGGAATGTCGTAAACAATGCTTACATATCCGTCTGCAAGATAAAGCTTTTTAAATTCTTCATCTCTCACACCGCCGTACTGCTTGCCGTCATGAACAACGTTACCGTTGATTGTAACCTTATGATGAATAATATCATCGTTCAGGTTGGTTTTGTATGTGATTCTGAGTTTATAATCGCCGCTTGTAAGTCCTGAAACAGTACTTTCAAAGTTGAAATGGTCATAAACCTTTGTCATACACATCGGAAGCTCGGCGTCAAAGTTCATATCTCCGCGGAAATTCATATAGAATTCGCCCTTCTGTTTTCCGCAGACTTCAAAACCGTGCTCGGCAAATGAGAAATAATATTCGTCGTGAGCCACTTTGTTTCTGTCAATAAGCTTGAGCGCGTTTTCAGGGTTTTCTTCGAGCTTGCGAAGAAGATAACGGCGGTCGGTAACGGGATTATCGATTGTCATAAGTGTACAACCTCTTTCCCACTTCATCCCGTGATAATGCTCAACGTCAAGCTGAATGCCAATCTGATTGAAAAGAATTTCAGCAAGTTCATCAATCTTTTTGCGGTTGTTCTTGTAATCTTCACAGAAATCTGTTTTAAGAGTTTCTATAGCCGCAGAAATATCGCCCTTACGGATGAGAATTTCAGCTTCGTTTATAAGCTCTGTTTCAAAAATTCTTCTGTCACGGACGATTTTATCGCAGTAAGCCCTGAAAAGATGAAGAACAAATCTCCAATTTTTCATAAGCTCAGGTTTGCTTTCTGCAAGTGAAACAAAGCTGTCGAAGTTAGGCTGAATATTTCCGTTTTCTCTCGGGTCACAGCTCCAGTTTTGCTCAAGAGAAATGATAAGCTCTGCGATTGCATCAGTGTCTGCGCCCGGGAAGAATGTACGGCAGTAATCCTGCACGATTTCTCTTAAATCATAGTTGAAATCAAGGTCCATAGCGCCCCATACGCACTTGTTGAGGTCGTCGTTGACACCCTCGGAATATGTAACACTGCCGACTGCGTACTGACGAGTTATGCGGTGATAATGTCTGTACTCTGACGGACGGGGATTGACAGCTTCACGGCTGAGAGTTGCCGCAAGAGCATAGTGCCAGTCATCGCGGTCAAAATGAACGGGAGTTTCGCAACGTACGTTGTGACCGATATCGGGATAAAGACGGATGGGATAACGCTTATCAATCTTTCTGCGAAGCTCGTCAAGCGGCATTGCGTGGTTCGGACCGTAGATAACACCGTCAATTTCTTCGGGAAGCTTTGCCATTTCCTTAACGAATCTTTCGCCCCAATCAGGATATTCGTGCGGAGCCTGAGCTGACGGCCACATCTGGATATTCGGGAAAACCTTCTGCATTTCACGCTTCATTTTAACGCAACGCTGAACAAAAGCTTCGCCCTGCATATCACCCGGGTCGCCTCCCGGAGGGAAGAGAACATCAAGCTTCGGCAGGTCGTCGTAAAGCTTGTGCATTTTAGCTATTGTTTCTTCGTCGCTGTCCTTACTCCAAAGCTCGTGCCATACGGAAAGGTCGATGTCGTAATCCACGCAGATTTCAGACATCGCAACGAGCATTTCTTTCTGTGTAAATCGCATAAGTGTGCTCTTCTCTTCTCGTACACCGGAGTCAGCCTCAACCATATTTGTGCCGAAGAGCATAAGGTCACGGATGTAACGTTCGTATTCAGCCTTGCCCCACATATCAACGGTGTTGTTCATATCCGTGTAGCTGAGCTGATGACCGCGTATCTGCATAGAAGGGTTTCTTTTGATGCTGATGTCTTTAATAAGGAAAATTCTGCCGTTTTCGTAAACAGCTTTTTTAAGAAATTCAGCAAAGCCGTAAATAAGGCTTCTGAGGCGGTGAGCTGTAATGATGATTTTGTCACCATTATGCTCAACTGTATATTCTTCGCTTTCGCTTTCGTCTTCAATCCTGAGTGAAACGAAGTTACCTGCAGGTGCTTCGTTGATGATTTCGGGAGCAGAACCTGTCCTTAATTCAATTTCTTCAGCAAAGAATTCTGCGGCTTTAATCTCCGTCGGAGAGTCTGCAACTATTTTAAAATCTGAAAAATCATATCTCACAAGAATCACATCCTTGATTATTTTGATAATTTAGTATATCATACATTTATGTTTGAATACAACAGAAAGCAGATAAATTATGATAGAAAAGATTAAAGAAAAAAACGTGTGGGATTACCTTAAGGAAACCACGTTGCCGATTGTGCTTTACGGAATGGGCAACGGCACAGATATGATAATCGAAAAACTCAGCGAAATCGGCGTAACTCCTGCCGAGATTTTTGCGAGCGATGAATTCGTACGCGGACACAGCTTCCGCGGATACAAGGTAATAAAATACTCGGATATCTGCGAAAAATATGAAGATTTTGTAGTTGTTGTCTGTTTTGCGATGCACGATGAGGCTATGCTTGAAAAAATCCGCAGAATGGCAGAGGAACATCCTCTCGTTGCGCCGAATGTCCCGATAGTTGATGACGGAATCTTCACACGCGAATTTATTGAAGAACACGACGCTGAATTTGACAAAGCGTATTCTCTTCTGAGTGACGATTTTTCACGCGAGAGCTTTGTTGATATCCTCAATTTTAAGGTAAGCGGTAAGGTTGAATACCTTTTCTCCTGCGAAAAGAAGAAGGAAGAAATCTATTCTGAATACCTGAATCTCGGCGAAAACGAGATTTTTATGGATCTCGGCGCTTATGACGGTGACACGGTCAGGGAATTTTTACAGGCGACCGAAGGTAAATACGAAAAAATCATAGCCGTTGAAGCCGACGAGAAGAATTACAAGAAGCTGACAGATAAAACAGCCGAGGTTGAGCGTATCGAAACGCATAATCTTGCTGTCTGGGACAAAAAAGAAATCCTTTTCTTCGAAAAGAAAAAGGGCAGAAACTCAAAGCTTTCATCTGCAGGAAAGGTAGAGGTACAGGCGGACAGTGTTGATAACATCCTGAACGGTGAAAAAATAACGGTTCTGAAAATGGACATTGAAGGCAGCGAAGAAAAGGCACTTGAGGGCGCGAAAAACACAATCGTCACTCACAATCCGAAGCTTTATGTCTGTGCTTATCACCGCAATGACGATATGTTCCGTCTGCCGCTTAAAATCAACGAAATCTGCAAAGGATACAAATTTTATTTCTGTCACCATCCGTATATACCTGCCTGGGAATCGAATTTCTATTGCGTTGTTGATTAAATTATCCTTTTATGGTATACTTTTATTTACAGTAATCCTATATGTCTGAAAAGCAATATTTCACGTACATTCAGGCGTTTTTCTCCTTGACATACGTCAGTATTGCCTGCAGAGAAAAAACACCAGACTGCACGCAAACTATTGCTTTTCATATGCCTTGCAGTTTTGAAAGAGAAGATTTTTGTCATAACAAGGCAAAAGTCTGCAGATATACTGACGTATTTCAAAGACTTTTAACGCTGTTAGGGCGAAAAGATTCCTTTCAAAACCATATCGATTACTATAAATAAAAGTATAATAATTCGGATGTAAATTCAGTGAAAGGGGAGTACAAATGAGCAACCCTAAGGGACAAACTTTACCGAATGCACTTTCAATGTTCTTTGTTATGCTTGCGGTTTATTGCATTGATATATTTTTGTTCAGGTCAGATCTCACGGTTCTCGGAGATGCATTTTTCGCTCGTTTTATCAGCTTTGTGATAATTTTTCTGTATCTTTTAGCAGCGAAAGAATCGATTGAAACACTCGGCATCAGCAAAAAAACGCAGAAGTTCGTCGGCGGAGCACTGTACGGAACGTTTTTCGCACTTGTGCCGCTTGCGATTGTAACGCTTTGTGAGGTTGCATACTACGCTTCAACTGATTCGACGGCATTGGTTCTTAATTTCGAAACTCCGAATATGACATATGTCAGGTCAGAAGAAAACCTTACACCCGTGGCAGGTGTTGCGATTTATATTTTTACCTGCTTCTTCGGAAACGCATTTAAGGAAGTTTTCTTCCGCGGATTTTTGCTAAAAAAATTCAATAAGATAACTGATTTCAGCAAGGCGAATTTTATGCAGGCGGTTTTGTATATGACATTCATCCTGCCTTACCTTGCAAGAAATATTCCCGATCAGCTCAGCAGAAACAGACTGACTGTGCCGATGGCTGTGTTTATGATTGTTTTCTACATTGTGCACGAAACATTTGCCGGCATTAAATGGGGCTTGATGACAAGGATTTCGGGTTCAACCTATATGGCGATAGTTGACCATTTCCTCTATGTTTTCCTTTCAAACAGTATTTTCATAACAAACCGCTATGAATCGTGGTCTTTTATGCTCCATATGATGGCAATTCAGGTTGTTTCATTCTTGTTCGTGCTGATTCATTACCTCATCGGCATGAAGAAAATCAACGAAAAGAAAAGACGTAAGGAAGCAAAAATCGAAGCTGAGCTCAAAGAAATTGAGGAAAGAAAAAAGAAGAGAGAAGCTGAGCGTTCAGTCAAAAAGAAGATTGAAAATCTTGAAGAAATCAGTCCTGCAAAGTATAAAAATATCGTTCACGAAGCAGGAAAACGTGAACGTATGGCTAAGGACGACGAAAGCGCGCTTGAAAATAAAATCACGCTTGAGCAAGCACTCAAGGAAGAGGTTGCGAGCGCAGATGATGAAGCGGTCGATGCAATTATCCGCAAGGCAAACCGAGAAATGCGCATGAAAGAAAACCCCATAAGCTCAAGTGATATTACGGAGGATTTCGACAGCGATGAATTCCTCAAGGCATATCAGCGTCAGGACGGTTCACACCGTAATACCGGCGGACATCGTCACCATCACCATCGTCATCACCACAGAGAAGAAGTTGAAGAAAAAGAAACACCTGTTGTTCTTCCTGTCAAGAAGGAAACTATGGCGAAAAAGCCGAAAAAGACTCTTGTGCAAAAAATACAGAGCCTTGGCGGAATTGATGATTCTTCTTCGAACGATCTTATATAAAAATAAAGAGGCAATCTCCGCGGAGATTGCCTCTCGTTTTTATAAAGCTATGTAATTAAGCTTCTTCCTTCATCTTTGCAAAGCATTCGCTGCAATAAACAGGACGATCTTCTCTCGGACGGAAGGGAACCTTTGCAGCACCGCCGCAGTTAGCGCATACTGCATCGAAAAGCTCGCGCTCGCCACGAACAGCGTTCTTTCTTGCGTCACGGCAGCTCTTACAACGCTGGGGCTCGTTTACGAAACCTTTTTCAGCGTAAAATTCCTGCTCACCTGCTGAGAAAATAAATTCCTCGCCGCAATCCTTACAGATTAAAGTCTTGTCTTCGTACATGATTCTTACCTCACTAACAATATTTTTGCAACCGACCGTGGTTGCGGACCCCTGTGAACGGATACCCGTAAATTTTTCACAAGTGCCAAGGTATCATTTTTCCTTGAGTTTTTTCCTTGCTCTTTGTAAAGCGTTGTCAACGGTTTTTTCCGTGACAGAAAGTTTTTCGGCAATAGAGTTGTAGTTGTGACCTGCAATATGAAGTTTGAGAACATCCTGTTCAAGAGTGGAAAGCTTGTTACTTATCCTCTCGCGAAGAAGGTTCATTCGCTCCTGCATCTCAACAACAACCTCGGGGTTTGCCTGACCGTCGGTCAGGTCAATACTGTCAATAAGCACGTAAGAATTCAGTGGTGTGTGTTTATTTCGCAGTTGATTTCTGACTGCACTCATAATGCAGTTGGAAATACATTTGACAGAGTACGTAGTGAACTCTGCACCTCCGGACGATGAATACCCGTAAACGGAGCTCAAAAGACCGATCATTCCCTCCTGGATAAGGTCACTGTGCGTCAGCGGACAACGTCCGACGTAAGACGCAGCAATCTTTTCCACCGTGGGAGCGAAGGTTTTGATAAGCTCGTTCATTGCTTCATTATCGCCGTTCCGTGCCGCATTAAGCATATCCTCCTTTATCGAGAATTTACTCATACGGACACCTCACAGGACTAAGATACAATACTAATATAGCTTATAAAAAAATCAAAGTCAATCGAATTTCGTATTTTCGCTGTTTACACCAATTTGAGGGGTGACAATTTGTGCAAAAATGCAGATGATTTTAAACCGAAATGGGATAAAAATATAGCAATTATACAAGAATCTAAATTGTGTTGCAGAAAATTCCCCTTGAATTTGCATTGTTTTTAATGTATAATCAGTGTATATTTTCAGGGAGGCGAAACGATGACAGGCTTTATTTTTCTTGATAAACCTGAGGAAATAACCTCGTTCACGGCTGTTAACAAAACCCGCCGATTGCTCGGGATAAAGAAGGCGGGACACACAGGTACTCTTGATCCGATGGCGACGGGTGTATTGCCGATTATGCTTGGCGGAGCAACACGGTTTTCACAGTATCTGCCTGTGCACGATAAAGCCTACCGCGCAAAAATTCTGCTCGGAACGATAACGGACACCCTCGATACAACGGGTGAAGTCCTTGAAAACCGTGAAGTCAATGTCACACCCGACGAGCTTCGTGAAGCCGTAATGTCTTTCCTTGGTGAAATCAAACAGCTTCCGCCGATGTATTCTGCAGTTTCGAAGGATGGTGTAAGGCTTTATAAGCTTGCGCGACAGGGAATAGAAATCGAAAGGGAAGCGCGCGACGTCACAATTCACTCTCTCGAAATTGTCAGAGGCCTTGAAAATAACGAGTTTATCCTCGATGTGTCCTGCTCAGCCGGAACGTACATCCGTTCGCTCGCTGCGGATATCGGCGAAAAGCTTGGTTGCGGTGCTGTAATTTCTGAATTACGCCGTACTTTTGCAAACGGAATCAGCATTGAACGCACTGTTACTCTCGAAGAAATTGAAAAAGCTGTTGCGGACGGCGAAACCGAAAAGCTGATTGCTCCTTGTGACGAGATGCTTTCTTCCTATCCTGCGGTTCAGGTCAGTACGAAACAAGCGGTCTATTTCTCCAACGGAGGTGCCCTTGACCTCGACAGAGTTAAGGATAAAGATACTGTCGGTATCTGCCGTGTGAAGGCGCCGGACGGAAAATTGGTGGGACTTGGTAAAATCGACAGGGACGCGAACACACTTTCGGTCGAAAAAATCCTTGTTTATTGACCGGTAAATGCAATTTTCGTATACATTTTATAATATTATATATAGCAGAGTTAAATCAGGAACGGCATCGTGGGTATCGCGGTGCCGTTTTTTCATACAAAAAAGTTGGTTTGTGATGACGAAAAAAGGGGAGAAAAACAGAAGTAAGTCGAACCTGAAAAGTCAAGATATTTACGTGTAAAAAAACAATATCAAATACTGTGAAATATGTACAAATTAAAAATATTCCTTGAAAATTTATTGACTTTACAAGCGGAATAGTTTATATTTAAACTAACCATAAGAGTGGTGTCATTAGGGTTATTCTGCCCTGGTGTATTTCAGTGACCGCTGAAACACCGCTTAGACAGGATGTTTGAACATCCGACTGGTTTAATACAGCGTCGTATTGACGTTAGTAATCGCGACCATCAGCGCGAGCCGGGCACGCTGCTAAGGCGGGAAGGCTTAGGTGGCGGCGGCGGTTCGATTCTGAGGGGGATGATTAACCAACGTAATAATGTCGCATCAGCAGCACGCGGCTGAATAAACTTGTGTGCAACCAAAATGTACTATATTTGAATAGTATAAAATTTTATGGAGGTGCAATCCAAAATGAGTAATGCAAAAAGATTTCTGAGTGTTATTCTTGCAATCGTAATGATGTGCTCAACACTCGTAATCGGTGCAAACGCTGCATACACTGCTTATAAGGATTCTGCTATCATCGGACAGTACAATGCTCTCGATAAAGCAGTTCTTACAACAGAACAGTATGCATCAGCTGCAATGGACGAAGTAGATCGTATGCTCACAAAGGAACAGCTCAAGTTCACACGTGAGGATATCATCGTTGGTGATATCGACCTTACATCTCTCGACGCAGCTCAGGACTCTATCTACGCTATCGTTCACGGCGCACTCTTCTCATCATTGAAGGGTATGCTCGGTGATCTTCAGAATCTGAACGTTGATGCGTTCGCTCCTGAATCAAAGGGTGGCGTTAGAAGATCTACAGCAGGCAAGACAGACGTTGATATTGTTTACGCAGTTCTTCAGTTCCTGCACGACAACACAGACCTTCTCGTTTCTTTCGTTGAAGGCAACCTCGACACAGGTTCAATCCTCGGCTCACTTGTTGACCTCAGTGAGTTCATGGATGTAAACAAGCTCCTCAAGGATCTCCTTTATGAGTTTGCTTACGGTGTTGAAGGTACAGATGAGCAGGTAGCAGCTTCTTCTATAGACGCTATGGCTCAGAATCTTATCAACAAGTATGTAACAGATGGTTACACAGACGAAGACGGTGAATTCGTAGAGCCTCTTGTTCCTGCACTTGCAGGCAAGACAAACATCTCATCAGGTACAATGTACGCATTCCTTGATGAAGTTATTAAGGTTCTCTACAACGAACTTCTCGTTCCTCTCATGAACAGCGACCTTAAGAGCACAATCCAGAAGTTCTGCGGTATTGTTTATGTTGATAACGGTGACGGTACATCAACAGAAGATCGTTCAGAACTCAACGAGTATGCAGAGCTTCTTAACGTTGACTATGTTGTTCCGACTTATGAGTTCACAAGCGAAACATTCATCGCACAGGGTAACAACATCATCAAGTCAATCCTTGATCAGCTCATTAAGCCCGAAGTTCTCGTATGGCAGGCAGGCGGCAAGGAAGCTTTCAAGCCGAACCTTGTAAGAGTTGCTAAGGAACTCCTTATCAATGCAGGTGACGAACTCTTCTCTGATTACGTTGAAATGGCTACTCCTGAAGAGATTGAAGCAATGACAGACGTAGAGCTTGTTGTTTACGCAGTTCGTGCTATCATCAACAGCTCAGCTTACGGTATGTATATTCCTGAGACAGATACAATCCGTGAGTTTGCATTCATCGCTCTCAAGCAGATTCTTGCAACTGACGTTCCTGCTCTTGATTTCTCAAATCTTGATCCGAACAGCACAGACTCTCTTGTTATCATGGGTATCAACTATGCTATCCACGCTGTAAGCTCAGAGCTTGATATGGGTCTTGAGTTTGTTGACGATATGGATGGCGTTGACGCTCAGCTCAAGAAGGCTGCTGACTACGCAGTTGATAACTACGGCGGTCTCCTCAACGGTATCACATTCAAAGACGGTGCTTCAGGTTGGGAAACAATCGACACAGTTATCTTCTCAATCATTCCTGAAAGCTGGCTTCCTGTATCAGCAAACGGCAGCTTGAAGAATTTCATCTTCACTCTTGTTAACACAATTGCTGATCTCGAAATCGAAGAGCTCTTCTCATTGTTCGAGTATCGTTCAGATTCAGAACTTCAGAAGTCTCCGAAGCAGGTAATCATCAATCTTGTATCTCGCGTTATTAACATCATCTTCCCGGGTGCTTTTAAGGCAGCTACAACTCTTGATGCTCTTGTAACAAATCAGGCTCTTGCAGGTACAGTTAGAGCTATCTTCGACGCTCTCTGGAACTACAAGGCAAAGCTCATCGCAGCTATCCTTCCGACACTTTGCGGTATCCTTGATCTTACAAACGATCAGGAATTCGCATTCCCTGAACTTACTTGGGACCCGACAGACGCAAACGTTGACGGTAACTCAATCAGAACTGCTGGTTCAGTTGCTATCAAGCTTAACGTTCGTAACGGTTCAACAGGTATCAACACAGGTTACACAGATGCTAACGGCGTATTCCACCAGGATAAGCTCTACACATACGATATCAAGTCAGTAACAACTAACGTTGCAGCTATCAACGTTACATATCCTGACTCTATCGCAGGTGGTCAGACAGTTGAAATGGCATTCACAGGTGCTGTTAAGGCTTCAACACCGTTCGTTATCACAATCACATACGATGTTCTTACAGAAGACGGTTCACCGCTTACAGAGGAACCCATCACAGAAACATTGTATTCATACCTTGCTTACAACGAAGCTCCCGACGATACAACAGCTCTTACATCAACAAAGGTTGGCGGCTTCTCAATTACAGATGGTCCTCGTTATCTCTATGCTAGCGGCATCGGCGATATCGAAGATATCACTGTAACAATCCAGAATACAAACGCTGCTCAGTATGACAACGTTGTTCCGTATTCAACTCTCTTTACATTTACTGAGAACCAGACTAACCAGCATCCTGAAACAGAGGACGGCACTTGCTACCTTGAAATGAACACAGATGCATACACAGTAATGCCTCAGGTTGGAGATACAGCAGGTCTCGTAAACATCAACCCGTTCAAGATCACAGAAGCTTACGGTGAACTCGACGGTGAAGAAAGAGATGCTGTTTGGGATTCAATGATCGCAAACGGTACAGTTAAGAACCCGTCAACAGGTGCTGTTACTCGTTACCCGAGAATCCAGTACGCTCTCGGTGCTAAGATCGGTACAACAACTGTACAGAACACAACAGCTCTTATTTTCATGTATAAGGACTACGGTCTTCCCGGAATGCTCGAAGACGAAATGGGCAAGCACCGTCAGCAGGCAGCTTACGGTACAGCTCAGTCAACAGTATTCTCAGGCATGACAGTATGGCAGGCATACAACAAGGCTATGGAAGATGCTTCAAAGGCTGTTTACAGCTGCTTCCGTAACACAACATTCGCTACAGCAACAGGTAAGTTCAGCCTTTACAAGCCGGCTTATGACAACCTTGCTGCAGCTATCGAAGAACTTGATGCACAGGTTCTTTCAGCTGGTGTTGATTCTTCAATCGCACTCATCGAAGCATGTTATCCGTCAAATCCGGAAGATATGCCGTACTACGATCCGAACTACGTTCATATGGGCGTTTCAGACTATGTACCGTATACATACTACAACTTCCGTGATGAACTCAGAACTCTTGAAGGTATGATCGATGCAGCTACAATTCCTGATGAAGAAGGTAACGTAGCAGTTGTTAACGAGCTTGATAAGGCTTACAACGAGCACAGATTCTCACTCTACTTCTCAAGACTTCTTACAGCTCCTACTTACAAGGCTCACCTTCAGGCAGAGCTTGCTAACCCGACAAGAGTAATCGGTGATTCATCTGAATATTCAGTAGAGTCATGGACAGATTATCAGAACGCTCTTACATTCGCAACAACAACAGTTAACAGCGCTAAAGCTAACCCGACACAGGTTAAGACAGCTTACCGTGAGCTCCTCGAGGCAGAGAAGAGACTCGTTGCTCCTTCACAGGGCGGCGACATCGGCGGTGACGATGACGTTTCATTCCTTCCGATCGACTGCGTTGAGTTGTTCGATGGCGGCGTTATCACAGGTATTGATCCTTCTCGTGACTTTGCTGAGTACTTCAACTGCACAGGTTGCTACGTTGAGGTTACTGAGAACGAGCAGGGTGAATTCTCAACAGGTGCTATCATTGAGATCAAGAGCGAAGCTGATGATTCAGTTCTTGCAACTTATACTGTAGCAGTATTCACAGACTTGACAGGTGACGCTGCAACTGATACAAGTGAAGTAAGCGTTATCCTCGAAATTACAGGTGGTTCAATCGTTCCGACTGAATTCGATACAATCGTTGGTGACACTAACTTCGACGGCGTTATTGATACAGCTGAAATCAACAGCTACCTCGAAATCGCTGCAGGTTCAGTTGTTGTTAACTATGAGTCACGTGAAATCGCGTAAGCACTATTTTAATTAAACAACTTTTCCGACAGAGGCGGAAGTCTCTGTCGGAAAACGGCGAGAGGTCAGCTCTATGCCGTGTCAGAAAAACTTTTAACAGGAGGAATACAAAGTGAAAATTTCAAAGAAAATTCTTGCTATTCTTCTTGCTGTAACCCTTGCTCTTTCCCTCTTTGCTGTCAGCGCATCCGCTGCAGGCACTCCGACGGGAACAGAAGCAATGACAGTAACTATCACAACGGATAACGAAACATATGAAGCAGAAGCTGCTGTTCAGGTTAAGGTTACAATCGCTTGTAACTATAATGTTCCGTCTTTCCGTTTCCCGATAATGTTTGATTCGGAAGTTTATGAAATTCCGACAATTATCGGCCTTAAAGCTTATGGCGCTTGTGCCGCTAACGGTACAATCAATGCTAACCAGGCTAACGACGGCAGCTTCATTCCCGAAGCTTACGATCCGTCAGCTTTCGGTTGTGTCCTCGTTCAGTGGACAGCATCCGTTACAAACGGCGCAATTGGTTGTCTCAATAATGAAGCAGGCGAGCTTGCTTTCACTTTTGAGCTCAAGACAAAGTCATCTGCAGTTGGTAAAACAGGTACAATCTTCATTCCTGCTGAGTCAGATCTTTTCTACTATCAGGCAATTGAAGATCCTACAAATGCAGAAACATTCTACTACCTCAATGCTGAAACATGTGCTATGACATTTGTTGAAGCAAATGCAATGGTAGTAGGTGAGCAGGTAGGTCTTGTTCCTAATGAAGATTACGGCACACCCGGTATTGTTGACGAGGAAAACCGTCGTGTTTACGGTCTTGCTCAGGGTGTTTCAAGTAATGCAGAAATCAAGGAATATGTTAAACCTACAGGCAAAGCTGTTCTCCGTTCGGTAGCGACAGAGTTTGGCTACGGTACAGGTACAAAACTCAATCTCGCGATTGATGGTGTAACTGTTAAGTCGTATGACCTTATTATCTTCGGTGATATTGACGGTGACGCAATCAGTGACAATAACGACTTGTCTTTCATTATCAGCTATGCTGCTGGTGATATCGTTTGTGAAGATGACGCAGTTGCATTTGCAGGTGACCTTTCAAACGATGGTGTAATTGATATCGGTGATTTACCGATTTACCTTGAAGTAACAAGTGGTTCAATTGTTATTGATCAAAGTAATCCATACAATCAGTAATTGCTGATTTTTGGTAATATTAATTTAGGAGGATTATTCAATGAAACTCGCAAAAAAAGTTTTGAGTGTTGTACTTGCACTTGTACTTGCACTCAGCGCTTTCGCAGTTGTTGGTTCAGCTAATGGTCCTGAAGATTCCGATTACCAGGTTAAGATGTGGCTTACCGGTGCGGTTGGTTCAGCAACATGGACAACAAACTCGAAGGTAACAATCGATGAAGGCGACGAATCAGATCCCGGTGCTACAATCGAAGTACAGCCCGGCGACACAGTTTTCGTACGCATTTATGTAACGAACAACTATTTTGTTCACACAATCCAGGCTAACCTCTTCTATTCAGCAGATCTTATTGACTCTAATGAGGATTATCAGGCACAGAGAGGCGTTACAACAGACATCTCTAAGGCTAACCTCAAGAAGATCCATATCTGGAATAGTGACAACTATTGGGCTGATCTCCAGGGTACATCATACTCAGCTCAGAACAACTGGTCAATGCAGGCAATGGTAGGCTTCAACGATGACGTTGCACAGAACTGGCCTACAGACGATGAGGGTAACAACCTCTTCGACATGAGCGAATGGAAGTTCAACCGTTTCAACAACCTTGTTTCTTCAGGTGTTGGTGAAACA
The DNA here is from genome assembly GCA_045533625.1 of Acutalibacteraceae bacterium. Lineage (GTDB taxonomy): Bacteria > Bacillota > Clostridia > Oscillospirales > Acutalibacteraceae > CAG-488. The sequence goes on from JAZSID010000128.1 coordinate 43,675, forward strand.
TGTATGTTTGATGATGATTCAGTTCATCTTCTCATGATGCCTGTTAAGGTTCCTGCAGATGCTAAGCCGGGCACAACATACTACGTAACAATTCCTGAAGGTCTTGAGCAGCGCTCAGCTAAGCCTCAGGGTGCTTTGAGACTTTATGAAAACGGTATTTGCGCAGATTGCGAAGAGCCCTGCGAAGTTGTTGATACACAGGCAGCTCTTAACCCGAACATGAAGTATTCAGACGACAATCAGTACTGGGATCTTTCAGAAGCTACACTTACACTTCAGATTCCCGGCGGTTCAACAGAGCCCGAACTTGATTACACAAACATTGATGCAGCTCTTGATGCAGCATCAAAGGTAGACCGTTCAGACAAAACAGCAGCTTCTCTTGCAGCTCTTGATGAGGAAATCGACGCAGCTACAGAAGCTCGTTTGAACGCAACAGAGCAGACAGCTCTTGAAGAAGCAGCTACAGCTCTTAACACAGCTATTTCTAACCTTAAGGTTAAGGCTAACTATGATGAGCTTACAGCTCAGATCACAAGATATGAAGCAATCACAAATTCTTCAATCTATCCCGCAGCAGATTGGGCAGTAGCAACAGAGAAGTACAACGATGCTAAGGCTGTTGATACAGACCTTTCAGTTGACGCTCAGGCTACAGTAGACGAAGCAGCAACAGCTCTTAAGACAGCTCTTGATGCTCTTGCAGCTCTTGATTACTCAGCTCTTGAAGCTAAGTACAATGAGCTCGTTGGTAAGGACGTTGCTAACTACACAGACGAAACAGCAGGTCGCTTCAACACAGCTCTTGCAGCAGCTAAGGCTCTTATTGATAATAAGAACGCAGCAAATCAGGGCGAAATCGATGCAGCTTACGATGAACTCGTAGCAGCAGACGCAGCTCTTGCACTTAAGCCCGCTGATTACACAGCTCTTAACGCAGCTATCGCAGCTTTCGAAGTTGTTGATGCAAAGGCATGGACACCTGCTTCATACGCAGAAGCTAAGGCTAAGTATGACGATGCTAAGGCTATCGCAGCAGGTCTCGATATCACAGCTCAGCCTGCAATCACTGCAGCAGCAGAAGCTCTTGATGCAGCTATCAAGGCTCTTGTTCCTGCAGCAGGCGCAAACTATGCAGATCTTGACGCAGCTATCGCAGAAGCTAAGGCTCTCGTAGCTGACAACTATGTATCATTCGCAGACGTAGCAACAGCTCTTGCAAACGCAGAAGCAGTTGCACGTAACCTCACAGCAAATGACCAGGCTATCATCGACGCAGCAGCAGATGCTCTTGTAGCAGCTATGGGCGCTCTCGTTGAAGCAGAAGCTAACTACGAAGCAGTTATTGCTGCTCAGGCAGCAGCACAGGCTATCCTTGATAAGAAGGATGCTGGTGTAAACAGCTATTCAGATGCTACTCTTGAAGCTATCAACGCAGCTCTTGCTACAGTTGAAACAGGTCTCAAGAAGAAGGATCAGGATAAGGTTGACGCAATGGCTAAGGCTATTGAAGATGCAGTTGCAGGCGCTGAATTCAGAGCTTGGGACTACACAGCAATCAACGATCACATCGCAGCTATCGAAGCTAACCCCGCTGATTACTACGATGCAGAAGATTATGCAGCATACCTTGCAGCTAAGGCAGCTCTCGTTTGGGATTACACATATGAGAACTATGCAAAGGCAATGCTTCAGCAGATTAACTTCCTTAAGGTTAATCCGGCAGCAGCTGCAGCAGCTGACTACTCAGCAGTTAACGATGCTATCGATGCATTCGAAGCAAAGATCGCAGCAGCTGATTACGAGCAGGACGGTATCGATGCAGTTAACGCTATCATCGACGCTATCGACTGGACACTTAACGTAAACAAACAGGATATCGTTGACAAGTATGCAGAAGACATCATCGCAGCTACAGCAGCTCTCGTTGAAGTAGTTGTTGAGTATGTTGACTACACAAGACTTGACAATGCTATTGCAGCAGCTAAGGCTCTTGATGCTGACCTCTACACAGCTTATTCTTACCACGAGATTACTGTTAATCTCTACACAGCAGAATCAATCAGCAGAAATCTCACAGCTGATCAGCAGGATTTCGTAGATGACGTTGCAAAGACTCTTGAAGATGCTATCGCAGCTCTTGAAATGAAGGCTGATTACTCAGCTCTTGACGCAGCTATCCTTCGCGCTGGCACATATGACCAGAACGTATGGACACCTGAAACATGGGCAGTTGTAGTCGAAAAGCTTGCAGCAGCAGAAGAAGTAGATCGTGAACTTGGCGAATCAGCTCAGGGCACAATCGACGAAGCAGCAGCAGCTCTTAACAAGGCTCTTGATGACCTCAAGGCTAAGGAAGTTGTTTCAAGCATCTCAACAATCACATACACACCGTCTGAAGATACACATAACACATTTGACGTTGTTGTAAACGGCAGAATGGCTATGGTACAGTTCATCGAAGAAGACGGCGGTACAAGAACATACGACAGATACAACAAGAACGTTACAATCAAGAGCTACAACGCTGAAGGCGTAGAAGTTAACTCACTTGATCGTTCAGTTGCATACGAAGTATGGACAATCAACACAAACCTTGTAGGACCTAACGTTAAGGTACGTACAAAGTATCTTGATGGCAATAAGTACATCTGGGAAACAGAGAAGTATGAATTTACACTTAAGTTCGTAGAGCCGACATTCGATGCAGAAATCCGTTCAATCACACCTGCTGCTACATCAGGTAAGAAGGGCGCAGTTGCTACAACAGTAGTAGTTGGTCCTGACGCACAGGGTGTAAGATTCGTAATGGATAACGGCACAACAACAACTTACTATGCTGAAAAGGCTACAGTTCTTGAGAACGGTGACCTTGAGTTCAACGGTAAGGCTTGGGCTAACAACGAAGGTCTCAACACAATCATCGTTAAGGTTCGCGTTAACGGTGCATGGGTTGAAGCTGGTACAATTGAGTACACAGTTGAATAATCCTACTCTCTAAAATCTTTAGGGTTGCGTGGAAACACGCAACCCTTTTTCCTTGGTGTATTTATTTACATGTGAAATAAACCAATCAGAGCCTATGAGGTCATATGACTTCATAGGCTCTGATTTTAATCAAGAAAAATTAAATTTTCTTTTTCATAAGTCCGTGTTTGTTGCAGTAGATATAAAGAAATCCACGTCCGCGGAATTGCATTCTTGTTTCGGCGTTGCCTTCGGGATAAAGCTTCACAAGATGAATTTTGTCCGAGGTAACGTACGCGATAAAGGAGATATAATGGCTTTTTGTCATCTCGTGTTCAACCGTAATAAATTTTTCATCCTCAACAGGCTCAATGTTTATAAGATGCTCTTCATCGGTTTCTTCAGCTTCAAGTGCAGGCAGAGTGATTCCGCAACAGCTGACAAGTGTATTACCCGTTGAATGTATTACGTTACCACACACGGGACAGACATAAAACTTTGTGCGGAGCATATTTGCGGAAATGTTTTTATTGATAACTGTATCTCCTGACATCAGTTCCATAACAGAAACGCCGAGGCTTTTTGCAAGCGGTTCAATCAGCGTGATGTCGGGGAGTCCCTTTGCAGTTTCCCACTTTGAAACAGCCTTGTCGCTGACTCCTATTTCCTCTGCAAGTTGCTGTTGTGTGAGTTTTTTTGCTTCGCGTAAATTCTTAATTGTTGCGCCGGTTATGTAAGTGTCCATATTTTATCTCCTTTGGGTTGTTGACTATATTATAACCGCTTATGAAGCAATCGGCAACCTACTTTAAGTAGAGAGGAGAAGAAAACACCACCGATTGCTCGGTGGTGTTTTAGTTTTAAATTATGCGTCGATTTCTGCTGCGAGTGCGTCCATTCTCTGAGCAACTTCGCTACGGCGAGCTGCAAGGTCAGAGTACATTTCGTCACGAACCTGATTGTTGATAGGATAGAAGAATTTCGGAATGATACCGAGGCTGCTTGTGATAATCGGAACACCTGTACCAAGTGCGAAAAGCCACCATTTTGCTCTGTCACTCTGTGTGCCGATTGCAGCACCCTGCTTATAACCGACCTTTGCAAGAACAAAATTCTTGACAGAGTTCATAAGAACATTCTGCATTTTCTTTACGAGGCCTCTTGCAACACCCGTCATTGCTTCAACACGGTAACCGTTATGCCATTCACAATAGTCCATAGATTCATTGTAAAGCTCATCCGGAATAGTATGACGTAAACCGTATACCATCATTTCAAAAACCTCTTCGATTGCCATTGTAGGTATCATGAAGCTTCGTTTCATAAAGTTTTTGTTTATCGAACCCAGTCCGAAGACTATCAGCCAACACATATCTGTCCATATGTCCTCAAAAATCCACAAGGCTTTTGAAGTGAAACGTCTTCTGAGTGGTGCTACCCAAGTGTAGCTGAGGTTAAGTATCGGATATGCCGGGATGCCGACAATCGTCTGTAAGGATGCCGAGCCGAGAACGTCAATATAATAGTCTGAACGGCTCTGTCCGATGCTGAAGCCTCCGAGGAAATCCGAAAGAACGAGGATGAGAAGCGGTTTGTTGTTAAAGATAGCTTTGAATCCGTCCTTGATACTCGGTTTCTCAACAGTCTGCAAAACTCGTTCCTTTGAAACTGTATAGAACCATATGGTCATCAAAGCTGAAAGTATGCTTGTTGCGGCACCCATTCCGATGAAGAGATTCTGCAATTTCCATTTAACTGTGTTTGTGTTGATAAGGTCAATGAAGATACCCATAATCCACTCAGGTATCTGCTCACCCAGGAATCGTGAAAACAACTTAGCGCTTGCAATAAGCCGCACACGTTCCTCGGGATTTGGCGTTATTGTCGATAGCAAGCCTGTCTGAGAAATTGAAATAAATGTACCTGCTGTTTCGTTGATAACACTGAATGCAAAATAGAAAATCAATTTCGGAAGGTATGTAGTGGATGTGCCGGGGAAGAAAATCGGCATAAACCAATAAAGCATACCGAACAATGTAAGCGGCATTTTCATCCACAGAAGGAACGGTCTGAACTTACCCCATCTTGTTCTGGTTCGGTCAACCATTGCACTGATGAAGGTATCGTTGATGATGTCCCACGCGCCCGTGAAAAGTGTTACGATACCCGTGATATTGAAGTCAATGCCGACAACGTCCCAGATGAATCTGTTCTGGTACTTACCGATTGAAAAGCTGTCCGCAAAGTCCTGCGCAATGTATGCCGCAGTTTCCATTGAACCGACGTAACGTCTGCCAGTTGGCAGCTTGCGTTTCGCTTTTTCATCGTAGTCAACTTTTGACTCCGAATTATTCAATTTTGTCGCCATATTCCGCCTCCTCTTTTACTGTTTTACACTATAATTTTACTTTAAATAAAGGGATTAGTCAAGTGTTGCAAAAACAAAAAACAACCTTAACAATAGTACAAAATACATAAAACGAGAGTACGAAAATCAATCCTGCGGATAAACAATTCCTGTCATTTTCCTGATTTCATCCATCTGCTTTGTGATGTAAATTGTCTGTTCGGGAGTTACGACAGGGCTCTTTGTAAGTCCGAGTGAAACACATTCGCTGAAGTGCGTAATCTGCTCTTCAAAACCGTTACCTTTGTAAGGTACGGAAATAGTACGGGATTTGCCGTCGTTTAGATGAAGTTCGATTTCCTGAGGTGCATAGAATCTGCGAAGGTAAGCGTAACCTTTAGTGCCGTAAACATAGCCTTCATTGGGTTTACGAAGGAGAATTGCACTCGAAATGTCAGCGATTGCACCATTACCGTACTTGAGTAAAGCGCAGGTATGGCTGTCAACACCATTGTAAAAATCAGATTGTGCATTAATCTCGACAACATCCTTGCCAAGGTACCAACTCGCAAAATTAAGCCCGTAAACGCCGACATCAAGGAGTGAGCCTCCGCCATTTTCAGGATTGAAAACGTGGTGGTCCATTTCGTCCTCGTCCATAGTGTAGCAGAATTTACCTTCAACACCGAGGATATCACCGAGGACACCGTTCTTCACAAGTTCAAGCATCTCAATTGTACCTGGTACAAGCCTTGCCCACATCGCTTCCATAAGAAGAACTCCGTTTTCTTCAGCACAGCGGAACATTTCCTCTGCTTCGCGTGAATTTACAGCCATCGGTTTTTCACAGAGCACGTGCTTTTTATTCTTCATCATAAGGCAGGAACAGCCGATGTGTCCCGAATGAGGAACGGCGATATATGCCGCATCAATCGCGTCAGATTCTGCCATTTTTTCATAGCTGTCAAACCTTAAAGGAATGTTGAATTCGTCGCCGAATTTTTCTGCAGTTTCTTTAGCTCGTGAAGCGACGGCAACTAACTCTGCATTTTCAATATTTTGTATTGCTTCAGCAAAACGGTGAGCAATCGTTCCAGTTCCGACAATGCCGAAACGTATTTTTTCAGCTTTCATATTCACACCTCTTAACCGATATTTCTATCTGAATTATAACCCAAAATCAAATTATTTTCAATTATGAATTAAGATAACCGTAACTCCAAACGGAATTACGGTTATCTTTAATTAATGAACTTTTTCTTTTACTTTTGCTTCCACTTTCTTGTTAACTTCTTTTTTGTCAAAGAAAGATGTGAAATTGATTATGAAAAGTAATGCATATGCAACCCACATCGGAAGGTTCTCGATGAAAGCACTCTTGCCGACGGTTACAAGAAGAATGAGCATAAGAATCAGCACGGCACAGAAAACGATTGTTGCAATCATATACTTTTTATCTTTCTGTTTGAACTTATGTAAAAGGAAGATAATAACACCTGCCGCACCAAGGAAAGCGAAAATCAACGCTGTTGCCCAGTGGGAAAGGCATCTTGCTGTCATAACAAGGTCAAGTCCTGCAGACGGAACATTGACTGTAACGTAAATTGCCGCACAACCGAGCGAAGTAACGATAACTCCGGCCTTACCCTTGTAGTTGTTTTTGCGGTACATATAAAGTGTGTTTGTGAAAATTGAAAGCGAAGCCAGCACGCCCCAGATTCTGAAATACCACGGATAACGGAGTCCGAGCATACTTGCGGTAACGTCAGTTAAGATGTTTCCGAACTGAGAGGGGAAACTCAAAAATCCGTACCAGGTTATGAATGCAAAGCCTGCGATAAGGTTTGCCATACAGAAGATTGTAGTACCTTTGGAAAGCTTTTCTGCCCAGAGTATTTTTCTTGTGAAAATTCCGTAGCCCAAAAGAAGGACGGTTGAAAAAATCACCCAGAGCCAGAAAACAGTGGGGCTTGTGTACAAAGGCTCGTGAAGCATACCGTCAAATTTTGCAACGAATTCTTCTGCGGGAAGCTTCATGTCTGCATCTGTGGGAATGATGTACGGGTACTTGTCCCAACTCATAAAAACGGACATCCAGATACCGTAAATTGCGGCGATTGCAACCCAAAGCCCAGTGTAAATATTTTTAATTTTATTGTCGGTCATAATATCACCTCGTAGATTATTTTAACTCTAAACAGCAGTGAAATCAATACTTTAGTGTTGATTATTTTACGAAAAGCGAATTTGAATTGAAATAATGCAGTTGAATGTAGAAGCATAAGATTAAAGGTTCACAGTTAAAATCTTTATAGTTTGATTTGCTTTTAAATCTGTGTTATTATATAAACAATATCAACTAAAGGAGAAAATATGAAAGTTATAATTGCTTGCTTAAATTCAAAATATGTCCATGCATCGCTTTCTCCTTGGTGTTTGCTTGCAGGTGTTCGCGAATTTGCAAAAAATACATATGACACGTTGGTTATGGAAAGCACGATCAACGGCGACACAGACTCATTCGCACAAAAAATCATAAACGAAAAACCTGATGTTTTAGCTTTTTCTTGTTACATATGGAACATTACGAAGACGCTTGAAGTTTGTCGAATCATAAAAAGAAAGCACGATTGTAAAATTGTTCTCGGTGGTCCGGAAGTGGCATACCGTCCGAAGGATATACTTGAAAAATATGAATTTACGGATTTTGTGCTTTCAGGCGAAGGGGAGTGGGCTTTCCCTGATTTTCTCGATAATATAAACGGTGAACTGTCGCTTGTTTCAGGACTTATATATAGAAAAAACGGTGAAATAATTACCGTTCCCGAAAAGGGATATATGGAAAGTCCGCCGTCACCATACAGCGACGAATTTTTTGAAAATCTGGGTGGCAGAATTTCTTATATTGAAACTGCAAGAGGGTGCCCTTACCGCTGTGCTTTCTGCCTTTCGGGAGGATGTTCACCGCTTCGCTTCTTTGATATTCAACGAGTGAAAAAAGATATAATCCGACTCTCACAAAGCGGAACGCAAACGGTGAAATTCATTGACCGCACATTCAACGCAAATGCAGAAAGAGCTAACGAAATTTTGCTTTTCATCAAAGAAAATTACGGCAAAGAAATTCCCCGGAATGTGTGCTTCCATTTTGAAATTGCAGGTGATATTTTAAAAGAAAGTACGCTTGAAATTTTGTCGTCAATGCCATACGGTTCCGTACAGCTTGAAATAGGTATGCAGTCTTTTAACGAAGAAACTTTAAAGATAATTAATCGAAGAACTGACACAAAGAAGCTTGTTGAAAATATCAGAAAACTTGTAAGCTTCAATAATATGCATATCCATATTGATCTTATTGCGGGACTTACGGGTGAAGACATTGAAAGTTTCAAAAATAGTTTCAATGTCGCTTATTCTCTTAAAGCGCATATGCTCCAGATGGGATTTTTAAAGCTGCTTCACGGTGCAGATATGCGCGAAAACAAGGAAAAATATCCCTGCGAAATTAACGAAGAACCGCCCTATGAGGTAAGGTCAACTCCGTGGCTTTCACACGATGAGATAAAAATGCTTAAAAACTGTGAAGATGCTGTTGACAGGCTTTATAACAGCGGTCGATTTTTGTTTACTCTTGAGTATCTTACGGATGAAATCGGTATCTCACCATTTGATATTTTTAATGATTTCGGAAATTCTGTAAACGGCAACAAAATGCGCCTGAGTGACTATGCAGAAAAACTTTATAATTTCTTTTGTGATAAATGTGACAAGGAAATATTAAGAGAAAAGATCCTTTGCGATTTACTCTGTTGCTCGGCATCGGTACAGATTCCTGATGTTTTGAAAATCAAAGATACGCTTTATAAGAATGTTAAAAAATATTTTACGGAAAATATGGATAAAAACACAAAAATCGCAATTCTTTATTCAAAGAATCAGGTTTTTGCAGTAAATCAAAGCAAAGAAAAGAGTCTTCATAACCGATATGAAGGACAGATTTATAATCTTGATGAATTTGAAAATGTAAATCAGTAAACAAGGCAGGGAATATCACTTTCTTTGGTTATTGAGCACTTTATTGTTTATAATTTTTTACTTTCGTATTGCCGATAAATGATTTTTTAAAATAGAAACATTATTTTAAAAAAGTGTTAGCAATAAGTAAAAGGTTATTAAATTTTTTTCAGTTTTAAAATATTGATAAATCAAAAAAATTGCTGTATAATGCAAAATGAAATGAGGTGAAAATTTTGAAAAAAACGATGCTTATTTTTTCAGTTTCGTTGTTGATTGTCTTTTTGTCTTTGTGTATGTATGTTCAGTATGCAGATGTTATAGATTCCGTTGAGTTTATAGTAAAAGCAGATACAGATGTATCACAGAATATTCGACTTTTTGAAAAAAATGATAAGCATTATGTGTTTTTACCCTCATACACGGATTTGGATTCATTGTCAATTGACTATAGAAAAGGTTGCTCTTTATATTTAAATGGTAATTATATTGATTCAACATCGTCTTTTTCTGACATTAATACTGACAAAGACTACTTGTTTGAGATTAAAAATTTTTTCGGGATAACTGTTTGTAAAACACAGTTAGTATTTATGAAAAGTGCCAATATACCGTCACTAGAAATAACAATGGTCGACGGAACAATAGATGAAATCAATGAGGATAAAGAGGTTTCTAAATCAGGATTTATGACGTTGATAAATTCTGACAAAAGCGTTGATTATCGTGGAAATTTTTACGCAATACATGGCAGAGGAAATTCTTCATGGGTACAGAAAAAGAAGCCTTATACTTTAGAGTTTTCAGATAAGGTTAATTTGATTAGTTTGGGTGAATATAATAAATATGTTCTTGTTGCCAACGCTATGGATGAATCCAATTTAAGAAATAAGATTGTTTATGATGCTGCACGTGAATTGGGAATGCTTAATTCTGTAAATGCAGAGTTTGTTGATCTTTATATTAATCATGACTATGTGGGATTGTATCTTTTGGTAAATCATATATCTGTATTGGACGAAAATGATATAGATTCTGATATTTTAAACAATACGCAAAAATTGAATCAATATCCGCTTTCTACATATGAAAAATTCGAAGAAAGTTTTAATGGCAGATTTAAGAAGGCGTACAAAATCCCTAATAATCCTGATACATTTACCGGTACTTATTTGCTCGAACTTGAATTAAAAAATAGAGTTAACAGTGTAGATAGTCTGTTTACAACCAATTCAGGTCAAGATATATCTGTTAAAGTTCCGAAATATGCGTCTGTTGAGCAGTTAAATTATATCAGTGACTATATAAATAATATGGAAGAAGCTTTGGGTACAGAAGCAGTTCTTGATTATTTAGATGCAGAGAGTTGGTCGAACGTCTACTTACTGCAAGAGGTGTTTGCAAATGTTAGCAAGACGAGCTTTTTCTTTCAGAAGTTTCCGGATGATGTTTCTGCTAAACTGATTTCCGGACCTCTTTGGGATTTTGATTTGACTATGGGAACAAATTATGATGCTGAAAATGCATCTCCATACCAGTTGCATTGTAATTGGGGATGGTTTGAAAAATTTAACAGCAATGATACCTGTATGGATATTATAAAAAACAAATATGTTAAGACGGTGCGTCCGATTGTTCAAAATATAGTTGATTATAAAATTGATGAGTATCAGAATATGATATGTAAATCATATTTAATGAATGAAAAAAGATGGGAAGGAATTCAGTATAAGTGGTGGGTTAATCATTACGATTCTCAGGAAGAACATGGATTATACTTGAAAGACTTCTTATCAGAAAGATTAAAATATCTGGATTATATATGGCTTGGTTGCGAAAAACCTGAAATAGAAATTGTTGCCACAGAACAAGATTCTTCGGTTAATGATAATAATTCCGGGGGAATAGTTCAGGAAAGTCTGATTGGCAAGTTAGTCAGTTTTATAAATAATGAAAATACTTACATTAAGTATGGGATTTTTGTTTTAGGTTTCGCGATTGTAATCTTTGTATATATTGATGTCCGAAGAAATATACAAAAACGGAGAATGAGAAATGAACGAAAAAGATAAGTTTCGGCATGAATTGAAATATCTGTGTACAGATCAGCAAATGGAATTCATTCAAAGCAGACTTCAAACGTTGATGCAATATGATAGCCATACTGAAAATGGACGGTACAAGATACGTAGCCTATATTTTGATAATTACGATAATCGTTGTTATTATGAAAACGAGTTTGGGGTTGATTCCCGCGAAAAATTTCGTATCAGGATATATAATGCAAGTGATAAACGGATTTCTTTGGAGTGTAAACGCAAAGAACACGGAAAAACATTTAAGACATCGTGTGTTATTACAAAAGAACAGTATTTTGATTTATTAAACGGTTCTGTCGATTCTATTGATTTATCACAAGCGCCGCCATTGTTGCGAAAATTTATAATGTTGATAAGAACAGAGTTTTATAAACCTGTGGTAATTGTTGAGTATGAAAGAACACCGTATGTGTACAATCTAGGAAATGTCAGAATTACTCTTGACCGGAATATCAGTTCTTCAAATCGATACGAGGATTTTTTTAATGACATTATACCTTCAAGGCCGATTTTGCCACAAGGGCAGCATTTATTAGAAGTAAAATATGATGAATTATTGCCTGACTTTATAAAAAATGTTTTACAATTGGGAGATCTGCAGCAAACTGCGTTTTCCAAATACTATTTATGCAGAAAATATTCAATAGGAGGATAATTATGAGTTTCAGAGATATTTTTAAAAATTCTTTTTTAAACAGTTTTTCAGAGGGTATTGATACAATAACAATAATTGCAGGATTGGGAATTACGGCTTTAATTTCGTTATACATATTTTTTATCTATCGCTTAGTAACACGAAAGACCTTTTATTCCAAAACGTTTAATTTATCATTGATTGCAATGTCAATAATTACTGCAGCCATTATTTTGACTATTCAGTCAAACATTGTTTTATCGCTTGGTATGGTTGGTGCATTATCTATTGTTCGATTCAGAACAGCAATAAAAGATCCGTTGGATTTGGTATTTCTTTATTGGTCAATAAGTATCGGAATCATTTGTGGTGCAGGACTTTCTGCAATTGCTGTAGTTTTAACGCTGGTGTTGTCGGTCGTTATTATTGTTATGCAGAAGTATCCGATAAAGAAACCGTCAATGATTATGGTTGTTAACGGCAACGATATTAAACGTGATAAAGAGATATTTGATACTGTAAAGAGATATAATAAGTATGCAAAAATAAAATCTAAAAACATTACTGAAAATTCATTGAATATGATAATTGAAATAAATATTGACGCTGAAAGTGATTTGATTCATGATGTAATGAAAATAGATGGTGTTACATATGCATCGATTCTTTCTCACGATGGTGAAATAACATCATAAAGGTGTTTTCGACCACCACAATAAATCCGTACAGAATAAAGAAAAAGTCAGGAAATACGATAAGTATTTCCTGACTTGATTTTTATAGTCGAAGCAACAACACGAACTTTTGAATAAAATCGGTCCGATAAAAGATTCGTTTTTTACTTTTTGTCGCCTTTCTTTTCGTATCCGAATGTTGAAGCGAAAAGGTCAATCTTAAATGCTTTGATTACTGAGCTGAAAAGTCTTGAACCCTGAACAGGCATAAGACGGTTAAATCTGCCCATTGCATTACCGTCAAAGCCAACAACGATATATGATTTCTTACCGAGAATTCCCTTGAGGATTGTGTTAACAGCCTTGTGACAAGGAGTTGAAACCATATTGATAAGGTCCATACCGTTTGTTTCGCCCTGGTTTCTGAAAATATCCGTCTTGGTAAATCCGGGGCAAACAAGACCTATGTAAGCTTCGCCTCTGAGCTCTTCTCTCATAGCCTCAGTCAAGCCTTTAACCGCTGCCTTACTTGCTGAGTACATTGATGTTCCGCCAAGAGCCATAAGTGCTGCAGAAGATGCAACGTTAATGATTGCTGGAGTCTCACTCTTAAGAAGAAGCGGAAGCAAAATTTTTGACGAATATGCTGCTGAATAGAAGTCGATATTGATTGATTCGTCAATTTCTTCTTTTGAATAGTTCATAAGTCTGTCAAAACGGGGAAGAACACCCGCGTTGTTGATAAGAACATCTGGTTTGATGTTGTTTTCTACAAGCCAATCATGGAAGTTCTGCCAATTATCGTAGCTTGAAACGTCAAAAAGCTTGTACGAGAAAAGCTTTGCGTAATCGCCAAGTTCTTCAACGAAGTTAAGCATTTTCTTTTCGCTTCTTGCAACACCGATTACTTTACAGTTATGCTCTTTCATAAGTCTCTCTGCAAGCATTTTGCCGATACCGCTTGATGCACCTGTGAGAATTACGGTTTTGTTATCAATCCACTTTGACATAAATAAACACCCCAAAACAAAAATTTAACCAAAAAAAGTATACCACAAACATTTGACATTTTCAATATTTTGTATTTGTTTTTGTGACTTATATTTTATAATTGATGTTCTTTCTTCCAAATTCTAATTTTGTTTGCTAATCAAACAGGATTTAAAAATGAGCGTACGTTTTTCACATTTGCAGATACTTAACTTCTTTTTGCATTTTTGAAATCAAGAATCAGACTGTTTTTTCTGCTTTTAACGGTTATTGATTCAGGTTTTCTTTCTGTTTTACAGAATTTACTGTCATAACGGGCAAATTCTTTTTGGGCAGGTTTTCCGTCAACATTAAATCTGCCGTCATATGAAGCTTCAATCATACCTGAAGCTGTCGTGTATGAAGCTGAGCCTTCATCACCGAAATTAACAACATTACTTCTGATTCGTGCTTTGAAATTATCAAAGGATTCTGTATCGGCATCGGAAAGCTCGGTGATATAAATATGATAATCACCGCCGTATCTGCACAAATCAAATTCACCGCCCAGCTGAATACCGTTGGGCAATTTTCTGTTTTTAAGCACACCGTTTGCAGAGTTTTGGTTAAAAGGTCTGAACTGCATTTCACCGTTTGAAATCAATGCGACGAAAACACCGTTCTTTCTGGCGAAAACACTGTTTCCGCAAAGCTCGAATTCGTCGTAAAAATCCTTCGGCATATAGGCGTGTGTCATTGATGCAATGCCCGTTTCGCCAAGACGTTTTTTTGTTGGCAGTTTATAAATTGTTATGTTCACGTTCTTATTCTGAACGCTCATCGGAAGCCTGCCGTTACCAATCCAATAACCGGGAGATGCACCGTATCTGCCGTTGCCGTCTCCTGCAGGATGAGTTGTGAAAAGGGAGAGAACTTCGCTGATGTTTGCAATCCATTCGTGATCCTGTGAACCACACATATCAACAGATTTACAAACGGAAGTTGACATTGAATAGTACGCCGTACGGTACGTATAGATATTACCTCTGCCCAATGCGATACCGTGGGGCATAATGTTGCATTTTGCCGCAAATTTTTTCCAGTTAACGCATTTGAACACAGTCAGATTAAGGAATTTAAAATAACTGACGAAGGAATTGCGGTACATTTTGTTATCTTTAAGATATTTAAGCGTGTTTTCGATAACTTCAGGATTCGTGAAAGTTTCCGCACCCATCTGCGCCATAATCTGATACGGTTCCTGACCGACAAGTCCTTCCTTGACCATATCAGAGGGCGAAAGACCGCAACTCATTTTTGAAACAAAGCTTTCTTTTGTAAGTGCAATGTCTTTGATTACCTGCGGAAGTGTGTAGATACCCTTTTTTACAATATCAGTAAAGCAAAGAACGATGTAATTCGGTTCTTTTTCAAGCGATAATTTTATAAGCTCTTTCTCTTTTTCAGTAAGATAAGGGTTGCTTAACACGTCATCCGCACCGTCAATACCCCAAAGGATATTCATTGCAGCCTGAATGCTGTTGCCGATACAGTTTGCCGCCTTGTTGTTGCCGTACATTCTTGAACTAACCGCAACAAAACGGTTGTTGACGCTGTTGAGAGCAACGTCAAGCCAGAGAATATCCATGATGATTTTCATTTGCTGGGCAGACTTTTCATCTTTTGAATAGGCGATGTAATTTGCCATAGGTGCAATGTCTTCAGCAAGATAGTTATTGCTCAGATATTCCGAAAAACCGAAATTGAAACGCTGTTCCATCCACGCATCAATTCTGACTTTTGCTTTTTGCATATGCTCCTTGCCGGTCATTCCGTTGTTACTGAAAATCTCGTCAGGCCATTCCTGGCCTGCAAGGTATTCACTGACAGCAAAAAGTAACAGGTGATTTTCCGACCAGTAACACATACTGTCATCGCCCGGCTCATCCATAAAGTATTTGAAATCAAGAAAAGCTTTTTTGATAAGCTCTTTGCATCTGTGGCTGAGCTTATCTCCGCAGTCTTTATAGATTTTAAAAAGCATCTGTGCTCTGAAATCAGCGCAGTCAAATCTGTGGCGCATATATTCGGACTGCTTAAAAAGCAATGCGTAGACCTCATCTTCTGTAAAAGACGGATTTCCCTTTTCTCCCGAAAGATAAAGATACAGGTCTTCAAAACTTTTGCCGTTAATGTTGAGCGAATATTTATCAGCGTCAGCCTTGTCGGGCGACTCAGGAGCAGGCTTCTGTGAAAGAAGCACCGCGGTTTCAACAGCTGTTAAAATAACGGTACAGCCAAGTAAAGCAAGAAAAATGTATAAAATAATCATTAGTTATGCCATTCTTTCAAGCGACTCAAGAGTCACTTCGTATTTTGTGGGCTTGTCCGCGATGAGGTTTTCCATTTCTTCCATCATATAGTAGGCCATTCTCTGCGGTTCTTTACCTGTACTGCCTGCGATGTGCGGAGTCAGAACTGCATTCGGACACCAGAAAAGGGGACAGATATACGGGAAAAATTCGTTTTTGATAACGTCGGCGACAAATGTCCTTGACGGATGACACAAAAGCGACCACGCAAGCTGATATTCGTTGACCTGTGCACCTCTGCCTGTGTTGATGAAAGTTGAACGCTTTTTCATTTTTTTGAAAAGCTTAGCGTTGAAAATATTTTCAAGTTCGGGCTTGTTGGCAAGGTGATTGCTGATGATATCACATTCGCT
This sequence comes from Acutalibacteraceae bacterium, assembly GCA_045533625.1. Lineage (GTDB taxonomy): Bacteria > Bacillota > Clostridia > Oscillospirales > Acutalibacteraceae > CAG-488. The sequence goes on from JAZSID010000128.1 coordinate 60,104, forward strand.
GAAAAGAGTTTCCATATCAACAAGTGTGACGCCGAGCTCTTTTGCCGTTTCTTCGGGGATAAACGGGTCACAAGCGTACACTTCAACATCAAGTACCTTGAGTCTTTCAGCAACCATTTTTCCGATTGCGCCAAGACCGACAAGTCCTACCTTGCAACCGAAATTGCCTGTTGATGAATTTGCAAAAGCAAGTGAACGAAGGGGAAGCGTATGATAATATTTTGCAGCTTGAAAGTATCCCTTTGCCGCAAGTGTTATCTGAGCAAAGGTGTATTCAGCAACGGGAACGGCATTTGCCGCAAACGCGCTGAAAACTTTTACTCCGCTTTCAAGGAACGGTCTTGCAAAATACTGAACCGTACCTGCCGAATAAAAAACAGCCTTAAGCTTCGGCATATACTTTGCGATTTCTTCTTTAGTGAATTGCGGCATTCCCCACGTTGAAAAGGCAATTTCACAGTCAGCAAGAAACTCTGCGTTTTCCGCAAGGTTGCTCTGATTGATTTTCTGCGAAAGCTTGCCGTATTCCCCGAGCTTTTTCAGAACTTCGGGTGTATAAACCTTTGAAAACTGAAGCTGATTTGTGCCGAATAAAGCTATTTTCATCTTTTTACACCTACTTTTGCCTTGATTTTTTCTATGCTTTTTTTCATCGATGACGGAAGACCTGCGTAACAGCATAAATAGGTATACTCAACAAGAATGATACCGTCAAAATTCAATGAAATGATTTTATCGAGTAATGAGTTTATGTATCCGGGATTGAGCTTCGGGAATTGTTCCCTTGACTGCTCAGAATATGAAATATGCACACTTTCAATGTAAGGAAGTGTACGTTCAAGTCGGTCGAGGTCATATTCCATACGCTTGTATCGCGACTGAAAGTATGTTCTGAAATTATCACAGTCTATGTCCTTCTGAATTTTCAGGAAAGCATCGGTGTTGTTATTGAATGTGTTGTCGTGGCATTCAGGACAGACAATGAGATTGTATTCTTTTGCAACAGAACAGATAGTTTTTCCGTCTTCAACTAAAGCCGGATATGTTTTTTCATCTGTTATTTCGCTGTCGCAGTCACCGAGCCAGACACGGACCGATCTTGCACCCATTGTATGTGCGATTTCGCAGATGCTTTTCCATTCGTCGGTATTTTTGCTGCCGATACGGTAATAACTGCCGTAGGAAGAAATTGGAATGCCTGCATCATCGCAAAGCTTTTTTGCACGCTTTGCCGTCGGTATATCTTTGACGTGGATATCTCCACCCCATTCAATGCAGTCGGCTCCCGAGTCAGAGGCGATTTTAACTATCTTTTCAATGCTTTTTATCTGTCTGAACGATGTTGATGTGAAGCCGATTCTCATACACTGCCTCCGATACTTAACATTATTATATAAATTATAACATATGTAGTTTCTTAAAAGCAATAAAAATGATTGTTTTACATTCGTTTATATGATAAAATGTAATTATAAAAAATAAACATACAGGAATGATTAGTATGAAAAAAAGTCTGAAAGTTATTGTTTCGATTATTCTTATAGTGGTAATCGGAGCGGGAGGCTTTATAGTTTACAAAAGCTCGCAGGGAATTTCCTATGATATTTCAACGGTAGAAAAAGTAGAAAACGATATCGAAATTGTCAAAGAAGATACCGACAGCGTAACAATAAAAAAGAACGGCGACGGTGACTTCAAAGTACTGATGTTTACGGACACTCACCTCAACGGTAAAAAAGAAGATAATACGACGGTTTCGTACATAGTAAAAAACATTACCGAGCAGAAGCCAGACCTCGTTATTTTTGGCGGTGACAATGTTTCATCAGGCTTTAACAAAAAGAGGAATGTCGAGCTTGCAGAGCTTATGGAAACCCTCGGAGTTTATTGGGCGGCAGTCCTCGGCAATCACGAGGGTGACGGAATCCTTGCTGTTTCAAGAGAGGAAAATGTTGAAATTTTCTCTTCCTATGACCATTGTCTTATGAGAGAGGGCAAGGAAGGCATTGACGGAAACGGAAACTATGCAATTAACATTCTGAATTCCGACGGCACACTTAAAGAGGTATTCTTCCTTATGGATTCGGGCAGTTATATGACAGAGGAAACTAAAAAGGAATATGGTGTTACAGAAGACGGTGAAGTTTACGACGGTGTCAAGACTTCGCAGGTTGAATGGTATAAAGAAAAGCACGATGCCATCGAAGCCGAATACGGTAAATTCAAATCCGTAACAGTTGTTCATATTCCTCCTTATCAGGCTGAAAAGGAATATACTGAAGGTGATTTTCTTTACGGCGAAAAGAGGGAAGGTGTTTGCGAATCAGGCTTTGACTCAGGTCTTATTGATGCTATGATTGAAAAAGGCAGTGCGCAGGCTGTTTATTTCGGACACGACCACGTAAACAACTTCGGTGTAATGCATGAAGATATTATTCTCTCCTATATTCAACCGTCGGGCTACGGTGTTTACAATATGGAAACTAAATTTGACTCTCCCGAAAATGAATGGATTCAGGGTTGCACACTTCTTAATATCAAAGCGGACGGCACTTACACCGCAGAACAGATATACAATCATAAATAAATTTGAGGAGAAAATCAGATGGGTAAATTAAAAGAAAAATTTGAATCTTTCAAAAACAATCCCGATGTTGCTTTGAAAGAGCAGGTAGGTTATGTTTCGGGTATTTTCGGTAACTGTATGTGTCAGGACTCTGTCGGTACATATACTGACCAGTTTATGTATGACTATATGGGTCTTAAATCAAGCCATATTGTTACAATGAAATCTGTCACCACGGGTGTGAATATTCTTATTGCGCCTATCGTCGGTGCTTTGCTTGACAATAACCGTTCAGGCAAGGGTAATGCAAGAAGATTTATGATGGCTTCGGCTATTCCTTTCTCTCTTTTTTCAATCCTTCTTTTTGTTGTTCCCTCGGCATCGCTTACCTTCAATGTTTTATGGAGCTTTATTCTTTATCTTACATTCAATATTGCAGACACATTTTTTGATGTTGCGTTATCAACTCTTTCGGTCCGAATGACACCTAATGCAAAATCAAGAAAGAATTTCTACACCGTTGCACAGATTGCTTCAACTTTAGGCTCTATGTTGCCGGGTGGACTTGTTCCTATCATAATTGATATGATGGACGGCGATTACAACTCAGAAAAATGGGCATTCTTCTCAGTCGCACTTCTTTTCGGTGTGCTCGGCCTTTTCTCTATGCTCGTGCCTTGTATGACGCTTAAGGAAAGAAATCTTGTGCTTCCGCCGAAGACTGAAAAGAAAGTGAAAATTGACTGGAAGCTCATTCTTCTTAACAGACCGTTGTTGCTTCTTTCTCTCAGCCAGTGTGTCGATTCAATCAGACAGGTGTGCTATAACTCACTTCCGTTCTTCTATAAGCAGACACTTAACAGATACGGAATGAAAACATATGTTGAGATCGGTTCATCCACTCTGTCTTACGGATATCTTCTTTCTATCCCTTTCATCGGCAAAAAGCTTTCCTCACGCGATATTATCGTTGTAAGTTATCTGCATACAGGTATATGTTATTTACTCCTTGCATTGTTCGGATATAAAAATCTCTGGATTGTCGGTATTCTCATCGCTCTCGGCGGTCTTCCTAATGCAGGTATGAGTGCCGCAAGAAGAGTTTTGCTTGCTGACTCTACGGACTATATGGAATGGAAGAGTTATCAAAAGTACGGTGTGGCACAGCGTAATGAGGGCATGGTTTTTGCTTTCAACACTATGGTTTCAAGAATCTCTGCTCTTTGGAAAGAGCTCCTTGTAAACGGCGGTCTTGCACTTATCGGCTATCAGAGTGCACAGATGGTTAACGGCGAAATGGTTGAGGCTGTTCAGACACCCGAAACTCTCCACGGCATTTTCCTTCTTGTTGTTATTCCGGGAATCATCGGTAATCTTCTTCCTGCTTTGATTATGGCGTTTGACAATTTTACGGGCAAGCGCAAGGAAAAGATTATGGCTGAGCTTGAAGAAATAAGAGCTGAATCAAAAGCAAAGCTTGAAGAAGCTCAGACAGTATAAACTGCGAGGTAAATAAAATGCTTCCGAAAAAATGGGGGCAGGGACAACTTTTTGCATTCTCTGCCATTGACGGTGAATCCTTTTTCAGCGACGATTTTACGGGAACTCTGTCGGGTGATAAAATCGGCGTGATATTTCACACAAAATGCCGCAGAACACTTTTCTTTACGGATGAAGTGCCGAGCTTGCGCTGTGTTGCTTCGGATATGATTTTGCTCGAAAATGCAAGTATGATTTTTGCCGAAAGGCACCTTGTTATGGGCGAAGTCGGAAACAATCAGGGTGTTTTCGTCAGTGTTGACGGCGAATGCGAAATCATCAGAAAAGGTGACGTTGAAATACACAACACCTCTGACGGTGAGTATACGGCAATTCTTAAAAGAAATAACAGATTCGCTTTTGCTTACGGAAACAGCATCGATAGAGTCGTTGAACTTTGTGAAAAGGGTATAGCTCTTGATATCGAAAGTTTAAAATCTCAAAGAAAAAAACCTTACGAAAATGCACTCAATGCAGAAAACATGTATGCACCTTTGTACGCGAAGTGTATAAGCGTAATGAAAAGTCAATTGTATTCTCCTGAGGGTAAATTTAAAAGAATATGGTCAACTCCCGACCGTCTGCCGCACAGAAATATGTGGTTGTGGGATTCTGTTTTTCACGCGATAGGTCACAGGCATCTTGATGCAGAGCTTGCACAAAACCTTATTCTTGCTCTTTTTGATGTTCAGAAAGAGGACGGATTTATTCCGCATATGGCAAAGCCCGAAGAGATTTCTGAAATAACTCAGCCTCCCGTTATCGCTTGGGGTGCGTGGCTTGTCTATGAAAAAAGCAGAAACAAAGAATTTTTCAAAACTGTACTCAAAAGAAACAAAGACTTTCTTCTCTGGTGTCAGAGCAACAGAAGAAAAGGTGAAAAAGAACTTTATTCATGGCACACAAAACCCGAGCTCAACAACCGTTGTGATGAATCGGGTATGGATAACTCACCAAGATTTGATACTCAGAGCGACCTTTATGCTATTGACTTTTCCTGCTATATGGCAAACGAAACACGCTATATGCAAAAAATAGCTGATGAGTTGGGCGATAGAGAAAGCGCAGATTTCTTTGGTGGATGGCACGAAAGAATAAAAGCCGACATAAACAATACCCTCTGGTGTGAAGAAGACGGATTCTATTACGATTATGATATACAAAGCATTTGCTTTAACAAAGTGCAGTCTGTTGCATCGTTTCTGCCGATTTTTGCAGGTGTGTGTGATGAAATGCAGTGTAAAAAGCTTATTGCACACCTTGAGAATCTCGATGAATTCGGCACGGAGTTCCCGATACCGAGCATATCAAAAAAGGATAAATCCTTCGGTTCGGATATGTGGAGAGGTCCCGTCTGGATTAATTATAACTATATGATTTCAACGGGACTTTCCGAATACGGATATGTCGGTTTGTCAGATAAAATCAAAGAAAAAACACTTGCTGTTATCAACGAATGGTATAACCGAACGGGTACGGTTTATGAATTTTATGACAGTGAAAACCGCATACCGCCTTACTGTTTCAACAGAAAAGGGGAAGTCGTTGAACCCTACGATTTCAGAGTGAAATATCAGTCAATCAGGGATTACGGCTGGAGCATCACACTTGTGCTTGATATGTTGTGTGAACTGTAACTCTTGTAACACAGATAAATTTCCGCAAGCTGAAAAGCGTTGCAAATCCAACTGATTAAAAGGATATAAAACAAAAATTAAACAGGAGCAGATTTTATGAGCTTTGATTTTAATGCGGCGGTTAAGCTTTATAAAGAAAATCCGACAAGCGAGAGGTTGAGTGAGGTTTCTCAAAAGCTTCTCGGAGAAATGACCCTGAAAGAAAAAATCCGTATGATGCAAGGTCACGCTATGGGTGTAACCGTTAAAAATGTTTTTACCCGTGGCAGATATTATAACGGGGAGGCTTACCCGGCAGGTGGCTGCAAAAGGCTTGGTATTCCGCCCGTTCTTTTTACAGACGGTCCTCGTGGCATTGTTATGGGTAAGTGTACGTGCTTCCCTGTTTCCATGCTTCGCGGTGCAACCTTTGATGATGAGCTTGAGTATGAAATCGGTCAGGTTATGGCAAAGGAAGCAAGTGCCTTCGGTGCAAATTTATATGCAGGTGTTTGTATAAATCTTCTTCGCAATCCAAAATGGGGCAGGGCACAGGAAACCTATGGTGAAGACCCGTTCCTGCTTGGCAAAATGGGTGTTGCTCTCACAAAAGCAATGCAGGAAAACGGCATCATTGCCTGCCCTAAACACTATGCTCTTAACAGCATTGAAGATCTTCGCTTCAGTGTTGATGCAAAGGCTGACGAAAGAACTCTCCACGAAGTTTATTTGCCTCATTTCAAAAAATGTATTGATGCAGGTGCAATGTCGATAATGGGTGCATATAACAAAGTCAACGGCACTTATGCCTGCGAAAGCAAAGAACTTTTAACTGACATTCTTCGTGATAAATGGGGCTTTGAGGGCTTTGCTCTTTCAGACTTTGTTTATGGTATTTACGATGCTGCAAGAAGCGTTAAAGCGGGTATGGATGTTGAAATGCCATATACTTTCAGGTATGCTTTTTTGAACAGTAAACTAAAAAAAGGTGAGCTTGCCGAGGCTGACATTGATGTGTGCGTGGTAAGAATCCTGAAAGCTCTTATTAAAACCTTACCTGCATACAAAGAACGACCCAAGTCTGTTATCCTTGCAAAAGAACACACAGAGTTATCAAGAAAAGTTGCAGGTAAAGGTACAGTTCTTATTAAAAATAAAAACAAGACTTTGCCTGTTTCCAACGGCAAAAAGATTGCCGTTGTCGGCAGATATGCAGATAAAATGAACGTTGGCGACCACGGCAGCAGCAATGTTTACAGTCCTTATACGGTTACTGATTTTGAAGGTATTAAAAATCGCTTTGGTGCAGATAATGTTGTTGTTTATAATGGCTGTGATAAAGAGAAGGCAACAGAAGCTGTTAAGGCTTGCGACTACATAATTGCTTGTGTCGGCAGCGACTACAAGCAGGAGGGTGAATTCCTTGTAAACCTCGGCAATATCAAGCAAAAGCCTGTTGGCAAGGGTGGCGACAGAGTAGATTTAAGAGTACCGTCAGAAGATGTTGCTCTTATTAAAGCTTTATCAAAAACAGGGAAAAAGCTTGTGGTTAATGTCATGGGCGGAAGTGCCTATGTTATCAAGGAATGGTCTGAACTGGCAGATGCAATTCTCTTCTCATTCTACAGTGGTCTTGAGGGCGGAAACGCGCTTGCGGATGTAATAAGCGGCGACGTTAACCCGGGCGGTAAATTACCATTTACAATCGCTCAGGATGAAGCTGATTATCCGTCATTCTTACGTATCGAAGACAAGGATAGAGAAATTGATTATGGCTATTACCACGGCTACACCTTGTTTGACAAGAAAGGTATTGAACCTCAATATCCGTTCGGTTACGGACTTTCATATACTGATTTTGAAATTGAAAACCTGAAGACTTCACAGACGGAAAATACAATAGAAGTTTCAGCAGATATCAAAAATATCGGTTCTGTTGCCGGCGATGAAGTTCTGCAGATTTATGTTTCAAGTGAGAATTCAGAACAAGACAGACCTGTCAAGCTTCTTAAAGGCTTTAAACGAGTGGAGGTTAAAGCAGGCGAAAGTTTAAGCACAAAGGTAGACATTTACCTTGAAGATATAAAGTTCTACAATCCTAAGACGGGTGGTTGGGAACTTGACAAGAGCTACACTATTCTTGCAGGTACAAACAGTAAAAATGCAAAGCCTGTCGGAAGAATAGATTTTTGAATCATAAGATTAAAAGCGGAAGCATCTTTTGGACACTTCCGCTTTTACTGTCCATAAAATTATTTTTATGGTAGGTGTGTTCATAAGTTTTTGGGGTTAAGGTTGTGTTTTGTATGCAAATTGACAAACCTGAACCGTTAAATTATAATATCAGCAACAGTTGTTTTTGGGTGGAGGTTTTATTATGTCAACAGTGTTAAAGGCGATAATTTCCGTATTCACAACAATTTTTATGCTGCCTTCGATGATAGGTGTCGGTCTTTTCGGGACAGATAATATAAACGAAAATTACTACGGTGAAGTGAGACCGGACACTTGGGTGGCTGTTGACGGTCTCGGCAGAAGTCTGCCGACCTATGAGGAAGCAGGGGAGCGTGATGGTGAAAAGTTTGTCGGATTGTTTTACTGGATATGGCACGCGAATTTTGCCTCGGGATTTGAGGCAGAAAATGCAACAGAAATTCTTTCTGAATATCCCGAAGCACTCAATAATTACGACCATCCGGCATGGGGAGAGAGACCTGACGGCAAGCCGTATTATTGGAACGAACCGCTTTACGGTTATTATCAGAATCTTGATGAATATGTTGTGAGAAAACACGCTGAAATGATTGCAGATGCAGGTGTTGATGTGATTATCTTTGACTGTACCAACGGTACGGATACCTGGGATTCAGCTTACGAGGTGCTTTTCAGAGTGTTTGACGAGGCTATCAAAGACGGTGTGAATGTTCCTCAGATTGCATTTATGCTTCCTTTCAGTACGGATGACAATTCAAGAACGTCTCTTCGAAATCTCTACGAGAGAATTTATTCAAAGGGCAGATATCAGCACCTTTGGTTTATGTGGGACGATAAGCCTCTTATAATGGCGCACAAGGATTCGCTTGATAAGTTTGACAGTTATGAAAAAGAAATACTTGACTTCTTCACCTTCAGAAAAAACAATCCCACGTATTTTGACAGTAACTATCCGATAACCGAACAAACATGGGGATGGTGCAGTGACTATACTCAGACAAAGTTTGGCACCTCGCTTTTCGGCAGTGTTGAGCAGGTGTGCGTTTCAGTTGCACAGAATGCTGCAGACGGCGAGCTTGTAGCGATGAACAGCGGCAAAAACGTTCAGGGAAGAAGCTTTACCCACGGGAATTATTCATACAGCTTCAGAAAGGGCGATGAAATTGTAACTGTGGATTCTTCAACAGAGAACAGTATGCTCTACGGTCTTAATTTCCAACAGCAGTGGGATTATGCAATTGAATGTGACCCGGATTTCATATTCGTGACAGGATGGAACGAGTGGATTGCAGGCAGATGGAAAGAATGGGAAGGAACGAAAAATGCATTTCCCGATCAGTTCAGCGATGAATACAGCCGTGACATCGAACCTGCGGCAGGTGTGCTCAAGGATCATTATTACTATCAGCTGTGTGCAAACATCCGCAGGTTCAAGGGCGTTACAGAACCGATGAAAACCGAAGGCGGACAGACAATAAACATCTTCGGTTCTGATAAACAGTGGCAGTGGGTCAAGAATGAATATGTTCACTATACAGGCAGCACAAAGAAACGTGATGCTGACGGTTGGGTAGGACTTCACTATGAAAGCGATACAATGCGCAATGATTTCAGAAGTGTCAAGGTGACGTACGACCACCAAAACATCTACTTCAGGATTGAAACGGTTGACGCAATTACTTCTTTCGGTGATCCGGCATGGATGAGAATTCTTATAGATACGGATTACACGGGCAAAACAGAAAATTGGGAAGGCTTTGAGTATATCATCAACCGTGACAATGCAACTGAAAACACAGTAAGTGTTGAGCGTTCAACAGGCGGATGGAACTTTGAAAAAACGGGAACGGCACAGTACACCGTTAACGGGAATGTTATGAAGTTATCCGTGCCGAGAAAGGTTCTCGAACTCAGCAAAGGAGCAGAAATTCATTTTAATTTCAAGCTTTCTGACAATATGCAGACTGATGGAGATATTATGGATTTTTACCAATACGGTGACGTTGCTCCAGGTGGAAGATTTATGTTTGCTTTTTAATATAAAAATAACTAACCCTTATTTCTGCCGATACCCTACGGGTTAGTTTCCTGTACGGAAATGTTTATATATAACGCAAAACGTTTGGTGCCAACATCAGCAAAAGACAGAGAGTATGACCCGGGTCATACTCTCTGTCTTTATAACTATCAATGCTTATCACATAAGGTTTTCGGGCGGTTAAGTTTTTAGTTAATGTTGAGTTTACTGCACCGAAGCGATCAGACAATCCATTGCGTCAAGAATTGCACCTGCAGCCTGAGGTCCGAGGGAATTTGTTTCCTCATAGTGCTTTCTGCCTGCCTCATCATTGGTTTGATTGAAATACGGCAACCACTCGTGAAGGTAGAAGTCGTTTTCGGGGATGATGTAACCCAGCTCATCGTTGCAAAGTCCGACTACAAAGTTGTGTTCACAACGAGCCATTTCCGAAAGTGATTTATAATCAGCCTCTGTGCCGTTTGCTGCCTCATCAGCTGAAAGGAAGTTTCCGCTTTCAAGCTCGGGAGAAAGCTCGCCCGGAATCATATAAACACCAATCTGCTTGTTGCCAAGCTCCATATACGAAACTTCGGAAATAATAGAAATGTTTTTGTCCTTGTCCTTTGAAATATCGTTGTTGAGCACACCGAGGAAGCGGACAAGCAAAAGTGCAGTGTTGTCGCACTTGATTTTGATTGCTTCGGATTTCACGTTGATTGCAGGCTGAAGAGCAGTTTCGTTGTTAATGCTCATAACAAGCTCGCCCACATCCTTGCCGAATTCCTTAACATATTCAAGACCAAGCTCAAAGTTACGCAGAACGTCATCAAGCTTTTCGCAGGTAATAAGTCCTCCGATAGCACCGTTTATAAAAACGACGTTTGCACCGCCTGTCTGCTCAACTATTTCCTTTTCCATATATGCGGGGAAATCTGCGCTGACAACGGTTGTTCTTGCACCGAGGCATTCGGCGTGGCAAGCGGAATTCACTATATAAGTATCGTCACTGCCGTCCGCAGGTTCAAATCGAATTCTTGTTATTGTTGAATCGTAGTCAATTGGGGTTCTTGTATCGCTCAGAAGACTCTCAGACTCTGCTGTGCCGAAGTAGAGATTACCGTCCTTTCTTGCTTCATAAGCAGCGATAATCGCATTCGCAGTGCGAACCTTGAGTTCATTCATAAAGTCCTCATTCTTACCGTCGGAAAGGAAATTCTTTCCCCAAAGTCCCTGAGTATCAATCGCTGAATGCGTGTGTGTTGCACAGATGTTGATTGATTTAAGATTCGGGATTTTTCCGCTTTCGATGACAATTTTTCGGATATCGTTGATGTCTGCACGGCTGATACCTACACAATCAATCGCACATATAATTACTCCTCCTCGTCCGCTGTTGTCGTCAAGATAAACAGCTTTCGCGTGCATATCGTCAAGTACGGCTTTTGCAGGATTGTTTGTGTTGTAGCCTGCGATGTAGTATTTTTCTTCCGTTATGTCATCAGGAGTAAGAACTTCTTTTGCAAAGCCTACAGTCCATTTTTCTCCGTTGTAGGAGAAGGTTTTGTCACCTGTGAGCATGAATTTCGATGTTTCTTCAACGGTCGTATACGTTGAGTTCGGAACAAAGAAAATTATCAGTGACAGCAAGCCTGATATTATGCCCCTGACCAGATTAGGAATGCGTAAAAAACGCAGTATTTTCATTTCAGATTACCCCCAGACATCAAGAAGTTCAAAGAATGCCTTTGAAAATGCAGTTCCGCTTTTTGAACCTGTTGAAACGGTTTCTTCATAGTGACCTTCTTCGCCTGATGAGCTGTAATCGTTGTCGGGTACGATGTAGCCGACTGCGTCGTTACAAAGACCGAAAACAAGCACTTCGTCATCCTCATCAAAGCATGTTGCGATGCCCTCGTACGGATATTCCGTACCGTTGAAGGCCTCTTCTGCAGAATAGAATCCGCCGTAAATAAGCTCAGGCAAAGCTTCACCGGGAGCTTCAATAATCTTTATATTCTTGCCGATTTCAACATAGCCGATTTCGCTGGACAGATATATCTTGCCGTCTTCCTTGAATGCTTTGACGTTGCAAAGTTCAGCACTTGCTGCAAGAAGGAAAACAAAATTGTTAACTTCAAAATCAATCTGAGCGTGTCTTACGTTGAGGATAGGCTCAACAGCTTCGCCTGTTTCTGCAAGCTCGTAAAGAGTATCTGCAACAATAAGGCTGTATTCCTTCATCTTTTCAAACGAGGTAAGCTCCTCGGGGATGCCGTTATGGGTACCCATATTGCAGTGGATTGCTCCGCCGATTGCACCCTGAATGAACATAAAATCAGCATTTTTTTCTGATGTTACTGCCTGTTCGATATAGTACGGGAAATCACCCGAAAGTTCGGAATTTTCCCAGGCAAGATTAATGGGATGTCCGCCGAAATTGGTTATGTAAATTTCCTTTTTACTGTTGTCATTCGGCACAAAACGGAAAAGATGAATCTTTTCATCAATTGAATACGGGTCTCTGCCGTCGTGGAACAACTCAGGACAAGCCTTTGAAGAATAATAGAGGTTACCTTCACTGCGGTTGGTGTAAGCCTCTCTTATCGCATCGGCTGTTTTCTGAATAACCGCGTCGATATATTTCTGGTTTCTGCCTGTTTTTGGAATGTTACCCCAAAGACCCTGGGTGTCAACTGCACTGTGGTTATGAGTTGAGCCGACGTCGATGCTGATAAGCTTGCCGTCGCCTGTGATGTCGCTGAGCTTTTCACGGATTTCCTTGATATCAGCATTCATAAAGCCGACAGCATCAATCCATGCAAAGGCAGCGGCACCTCTGCCGGAATTGTCGTCAAGAACAACTGCTCTTACGCACAAATCGTCAACAATACCCGTTGCCTCCTGAGCAGGAAATTTGAGAAATCCGCCAAGGAAATAACGTGTTTCGTCTATATCGTCAGGAGTAAGAACTCTGCGTGCAAAGCCCGCAGACCAATATGAAGCCGTTGCTTCGTCGATAAAAGTTGCATTACCCTCAAGGAAATTTTCCTCAATCGCCGCAACGGGTCTTTCATCATAACCCAATTTGGTCAGGCTCTGAAAAACCGCGCCGAGAAGTGTCGGTAAGCCTAAAAGAACTGCCATAATCGCTGAAAGCCATCTGATAACTACTGCCATTGTAACATCTCCCTTATATTTTTATAATTAAATGATACAATATTTTTTTTGTTTTTACAATTATTAAACCGTAGATATTACGCCTTGATTTTTGTGCGTTTTAATGATAAACTCGTATCGGAAGTGATAAAAATGACAATAAGACCGTATAAAGAAAACGATAAAGAAAACGTACGCTTTGTGTGCCTCAACGCTGAAGGCCCATGTAAAAGCACAAAAAGAGGAATTAATTTTGCTCTTGCCGTTTACTGCGATTATTATATTGAAAACGAGCCCGAAAACTGCTTTGTTGCGACCGATGACAATGACAAGGCAATCGGCTACGTTATATCAACAGAAAACTTTGATAAGTTCAAAGAAAAATATATAAGCGATTATTATCCGCGTATTGCAAAATGGGAATACCGCCGAAGAAAATCGGCGCTCAGGGCAATCGCTTCGCAGGAAAAATACAAAGAGGACTATCCCGCACATCTTCATATTGATATTCTGCCTGAATATCAGCATATGGGATTGGGACGAAAGCTGATGGATGCTCTTTGCGACAATCTGCGCAAGAAAAATGTCAAAGGTGTTATGTTCACTGTCTGGCATAAGAATTACAATGCGATAAAGTTTTATGAAAAATACGGATTTGAGCTTATCGAAACAAAGGAAACTACCCTTGTTTACGGATTAAAACTTAACTAAAAACTTACGGAAGGAAGGCTGAATATGAACACACCAAAGTCAAAAGTTCTTTGCGGTGCTGATGTTGTCGCACGTGACGGATTTGAGTTGCAGGGCAAATGCGGACTCATTACCAACCACACAGGTGTTCTGCGTGACCTTTCTTCAACCGTTGATATGCTCAAAGAAAAATGCAGCCTGACGGCTCTTTTTGCTCCCGAACACGGTATCAGGGGAGAGGTACAGGCAAACGAAAGTATATCATCCTACGTTGACACAAAAACAAATCTTCCCGTTTATAGTTTGTTCGGTGATAATACTGAACAAAGCGAAAAAATGCTTACATCTCTGGATACGGTGATTTTTGACATCCAGGATGTTGGTGCAAGGTTTTACACTTATGCATACACGATGACGGACACAATGAAGTTTTGTGCCGAACACGGGGTGAGGTTTGTTGTGCTTGACCGTCCGAATCCTTTAGGCGGAATTAAAGCTGAAGGAACTGTACTTGACAGAAGATTTTCTTCGTTTGTGGGCAGATTTCCGACTCCGACACGCTGTGCACTCACCATTGGTGAATTTGCACTTATGATGAATGAAACCGAAAACATCGGCTGCGACCTGACCGTTGTTCCGTTGGAAGGATGGAAAAGGGATATGTACTATGACGATACTGACCTTGTTTTCATTCAGCCTTCACCCAATATTCCAACGGTGGTTACTGCATTTGTTTATATCGGAACCTGTATTTTTGAGGATACAAACCTTTCCGAGGGCAGAGGCACAACCAAGCCCTTTGAAATGATAGGCGCACCGTGGCTTGACAGCGGTGCGGTTATTGAAAAAATGGGGCATCAGGACGGTGTTGCTCTTCGGGAATGTTCATTCACTCCGACGTTTTCGGATTATGAAAACACCTTCTGTCACGGTATTCAGCTTCATGTTACCGACAGGGAAACTTTTTCACCCTTTGCTGTGGGAATAAGATTGCTGGACACAATCAGGAAAATACATCCCGAATTTGAAATTGAGCCATCGATAGTAAATCTCCTCGGCACGGATGATGTTTTAAAAGAAGATTTTGACGTAGAGTCATTCATTGAAAGAGAAAAACAGAAGGTTGCCGAGTGGCAGGATTTTTCAAAGAAATGGTATTTATATTGATATATAAAGACACCGCCGAGGATTGCCTCGACGGTGTTAATCATTTTTCTACGGCACTGCGTATATTCCACTCGTTTTTCTCGAGTAACTCTTCCGCTTTCTCGTCTGTGCAACCGAGAATTTCGGTCACGATGCCTATCATTCGTCTGCGAAGCTTTTTGTTCGTCGGTCGGAGATTTATCATCATATTTTCATAAACGCAACCGCACTTGACCATAGATGCAGTTGAAATCATATTCAGGATAATTTTCTGTGCAGTGCCTGCTTTCATTCGTGTTGAACCCGTGATAACCTCGGGACCTGTATCCGCACAAATGTCAATATCGGCGGTTTTGCCGAGTTCAGTGTCGGGATTGTTTGTAATCGAAGCTGTTTTTGCACCGATGCTTTTTGCATAGTTTACAGCGGAAATAACATAAGCTGCTGAGCCTGAAGCGGAAATTCCAATCAAAACATCTTTGTTGCTGAAATCACGGTTTTTCAGGTCTTCAATACCTGCTTCGGGGTTATCCTCAGCATTTTCTGCGGCTTTGAACATGCATTTCTCACCGCCTGCGATAATTCCGTTGAATAAATCGTATGGAACCCCGAAGGTCGGCGGACATTCTGCGGCATCGCAAACACCGAGTCTGCCCGATGTTCCGCTTCCGATATAGAAAACTCTGCCACCTGATTTTATGGCTTCGGTAACTGCATCGCATACAGCAGAAATCTGCGGTAACGCTTTCTCAACAGCTTTTGTCACAACAGCATTTTCATCGTTGATTATTTTAAGCATTTCGTACGTTGACATCTTGTCGATATCATAAGTGTTTTTGTTTCTTGTTTCGGTATTAAGCATCTTTTTCACAGCCTTGTATGTTTGATTTTGCGAGGAGTACAGCGCCGTTCACCATCGGTTCGTCCGAGAATATAAGATTACTATCCTCGCCAAGGTGTTTAAGTAAGAAAGGTTTTAAAATATCTTTTTGTTTACACAGTCCGCCGCATATAACCGTTTTGCTGCCTTTTTCAACATGTTTCCACGCAGTTTTAATCACTCTTGCCACTTCATAGGTGTTGCGCTCAATAATGATGAGTGCTTCGTCATCTCCCTGCTTATATGCCTCGAAAATTGCAGGAGCCAGGGATGCAACCGCAGTTGCTCCGCCTGCATAAATTTCGGGAACTGCAGCTTCAATATTTTTCCCGAGCTTTTTTTCGACAAGCTCAAGAATAAGGCCGCTTCCGCCTCTGCCGTCAATGTGTTCAAATGATGCATTCAGGGCATCTGCACCGAAATGGAAACCGCTTCCGCCCCTGTCGATCAGATATCCTCTGCCACCGACACGGTGAAGTTCACCGTTACAGCTGCTGAAGGCTATCATACCAGTTCCCATAATTACGGCAACTCCGTTTTCGTCTTTAAGTGCTATTTTGACCAGACTGTCAGTATCTCTGCCGTTGGAGTATGCACCGAAGCCGAAGTCGCCGAGGAAGCTGAACAGTTCGGTTTTTATATCACCTGTGCCACCGCCTGCAAGTCCTGCAAACACGGAGATTTCCGAAAGATCAATTCCTTTGCAAACCTCTGTTATTCCTTGTCGGAGTATTGATTTTGTATTTTCAATTCCTATATTAACAGGGTTGGACGCACCGAGAAAAGTTCGCTTTATTTCATTTTCTTTTAAATCGGTCAGGAGAAACTCTGTTTTTGTTCCTCCGCCGTCAATTCCGAGAAGGTATTTTATTTTGTTTTCAGACATCTGGTTCACCTCATACTGTTATGTTGAACTATGTTTACTTTAACTATGATATCAAATTATTCCTTCAAGGTCAATCTGTAGAACCCTGTCATAGGTGTTAATGTTATAAAATATACTTTAAAAACAATGGGTCTTTTAAGAATGCAGGACACAAAAGTTTAAGCATTGACGGTGAAATGCGGAAAACCTTAACCAATCTGCACTGAACAATAACGGCAGCAAGAGCCATCCCGATTTTTATTGGAGAAATAAAACGAGAGGTATATGATTTTATAAGCACAACACCGTAAAGACAATGCAATAACAGTAAAAACAAAAGAGAGGAAATATACCGGCAAAAAACTTTTTGCCATTTTATACTACTTTTCAGATTGAAAAGACCCGAACCGATCAAGCCCGAGTCTTTCAACATATCTTAAAGTTCAATTTCAAGGCATGAATAAGCGAGAAGCTTGTTACTTACCCTGTCGGGCTGATGTCCTCCGATATAAAGAGTAATCTTTCCGTCGGGGTCAACTCTTTCGCCGTCCATGGTAACTGCCTTAATCCAGTAGCGGTCGATATCAAGGACAATTGCCCTCTTTTCGCCTGCTTCAAGAGAAACTGTTTTGAGTGAGCAAAGCTGCCAATGCGGAGTTGCAACACGGCTGTCGGTATATGCGACATACACCTGAATAATTTCCTTACCTGCAATACCGCCTGCGTTTTCAACCTCTGCGCTGACAGTTATCTTTTCGTCGTCCGCAGAAACAACCTTCGCGTTGCCATACTTATAATTTGTGTATGAAAGACCGAACCCGAAGGGATAAAGCGCATCGCCGTCAATATATCGGTAAGTTCTGCCTTTCATATTGTAATCTTCAAAATCGGGTATATTGTGGTCGCCTTTGTAGATTGTAACGGGAAGCTTTGCCGAGGGATTTGCGTCGCCTGCAAGGATGTTTGCAAGTGCAAGTCCGCCGAGTGAACCGGGATACCACGCCTGAATAACAGCCTTTGCGTGGCTTCTTACCTTTTCGCCAACATCAATTGAGCTTCCGCAAAGAAGAACAACGATAACGTTTTCGCACACATCGCAGACCGCTTCCGCAAGCTTCTGCTGAGTGGCGGGAAGATAGAGCGAGCGCTTATCACCACTGGCTGTATAATCATCGTCGAAGCCTGTGTCCTCTCCTTCGACCGTTCTGTCAAGGCCGAGCGCAAGAATTGTGATATCCGCTTCGGCGGCAGCTGCAACGCCGTCGCTTATCATATTTTGAAAACCACTCCAATGGTTGAGATATTCATCGCAGTAGTTACATCCCTTTTCAACTTTGATTTCAGCATCCTTGAAAACCCTTCTGATACCGTCGGCAACGGTCACGTATTCGGATGCATAGCCGTTATAATTACCTTCAAGAGCAGTAACCGAAAGAGAGTTGGGACCGATAACCGCTATTCTCTTTTCGGTATTTTTATCAAGAGGAAGGAAGTTATCCTTGTTTTCAAGAAGAACAATACACTGCTCTGCTGTTTTCAGATTAAGTGCCTTATGATCGTCGCAGTCAAGCTTATCGTATCCGATGTCGGAATACGGTCTCGGATTTTCAAACTCACCCAGACGGTAACGGATGGTGAAAAGATTTTCGGCAGCGGCAGTGATATCATCCTCGGTGA
This sequence comes from Acutalibacteraceae bacterium, assembly GCA_045533625.1. Classification (GTDB taxonomy): domain Bacteria; phylum Bacillota; class Clostridia; order Oscillospirales; family Acutalibacteraceae; genus CAG-488. The sequence goes on from JAZSID010000128.1 coordinate 78,473, forward strand.
TTAAATCCTGCTCATACGCATCGATGAGTGCATCGTATGTTTCGCCACAGTTAAGGTCACAGGTGCTTTTCAGAGCAACAGCCGCGGCTTCAGCCCTTGTTTCAACGAATTTATGAAATTTATAAATATCCTTGAGTGCACCGCAGTCAGAAACAACATAGCCGTCAAAATTCCAGTCTTTGCGGAGTATCTTCGAGATAAGATATGAATGAGAGCAGCAAGGCTCGCCGTTTAAGCGGTTATATGCACCCATAACTCCCGAGACACCGGCTTTAACGGTTTTTTCAAATGCAGGCAGGTAGGTTTCAAAAAGATCGTGCTTATCAACAATGGCATTAAAACCGTGTCTGTTTTTTTCGGGACCCGAATGAACAGCAAAATGCTTTGAGCAGGCTGTTGCCTTAAGAAAATCACCCTTACCCTGAATACCGTCGATATAGGAAATGGCAAGCATCGAGGTGAGGAAAGGATCCTCACCGAAGGTTTCCTGACCTCTGCCCCAACGGGGATCACGGAAAATATTGATATTGGGTGCCCAAAAAGTGATTCCTTTAAAAATGTCGTGGTCACCGTATTTTAAATGGTTGTTATACTTGGCTCTGCCCTCCGTAGAAATCGCGTCGGCAACCTTGCCTACAAGCTCGGGATCAAAGGATGAAGCCATAGCAATAGAGTGAGGGAATATTGTGGCTGTGCCTGCACCGTGTATACCATGCGAGCTTTCATTCCACCAATTATATTCTTCTATTCCAAACCTCTCAATTGCAGGTGCGTTGTATAACAACTGAGAAATTTTTTCTTCAACCGTCATTTTTGAAACAAGCTCACTTGCCTTTTTTCTGGCAGTTTCCTTTGTCATAAAGAACCTCCGTTTTCGGCAGAATTTTCATAAGTACATCTGTGTTTATTCTGCCGTATGTAAATTATTTATCTTTGAGAAAAATATAAAGAAAATCAGAGGCAATACGGAGATTATCCGTACTGCCTCCTTTCTATGTCTTCAGCAACAGTATTTACGGATTCATACTTTTTGCAAGCTCATTAAGAACCGAAACAGTTGTTGAACCTGCAGAGCTTCCTGCTGAAAGCATTTCCTCATAATGTCTGTGATAGGGACCGAAAAGCTTATCGGCACCGTCAGCATCCCAGATAATGTCTGTTATAAAGTGTGCATAGTCATTATCGGGAAGGATGTAGCCTATAGCATCGTTGCAAAGACCCATAACAAGAACGGTTTTTCCTTCAGGAACAAGACTTGCGGTTGCTTCATAGGTCCATTCCGTGCCACGATATGAGTCTTCCGCCGTAACAACGCTACCGAAAATGAGCTGCGGAACAATTTCGCCGGGTGCGGTAAGCAAAACAATATCCTTGCCTATTTCTATGTAACCCGCTTCCGTAACGATTGAATAGCCCGTCTTACTTGCAGAATCTTCTACAGTTGTTGTTCCGATAAAGCCTTCTGTTGCACCGTAACCGAAAAGTCCGGTTTCAAGCTTGACTGTATATTCTGTCATCTTTACATTGAGTATGGGTTCAATTTCTTTTGCGTTGTTCTGCGCTTCGAGCACAAGTCTTGCA